>JASJCX010000099.1 GCA_030065255.1 Calothrix sp. MO_167.B42
ACCAAACTAATTTTGAGGGGTAGAGGAAGAAACCGCATTAGCGAAGCCATGCCTGAAAGGCTTTAGGCGCGAAGAGCGCAAAGGAAGAGGAAGAGAGCAAAAGTCGAACATTGAATTCACCCTGCAGAATTAAGTTGGTGAAGTACTAGTGCTCCACCAACTTAATTATCAGGGGTAGAGGATAAAACCGCAGAGGCGCAGAGGGCGCAGAGGAGGAGAAAGAGAGGACAAGTCTAGAATTGGGTTCACCCGCAAAATTAAGTTGGTGGAGCACTAGTGCTTTGTCCCATTAATTTTGATAGGTATTTTCCAGTCGTCTTTAGACGACTTTAGCTATTAGACTGGGGTTTTCAACCCCAGGCGGGTGTGATAGAAAACCCATCAGAATTAATGGGACAGACCACTAGAGGAATGGGGAGTTATGAGTTAGGTACTTGTTTCACTCCCCATAACTACAGTACTTTGCGGATAAATGAAGTACAAGACTACATACAAAAGCTCTTGTAGAATGGGCATCTCTACCCGCACAGCCAGGATGGCTGTGCCACGAATTTATTGCACAACAGCCGATTTTTGCTGACTAAAGAAGGCCTGCAATACCCTTTGGGCAATCTGAGAACTAGATAAACCTAATGCCGCCTTAGATTCATCTGCCTGGGCATGATCTACCAATATATCTGGCACACCAATACGTTTAACAGGTACCACCACATCAGCATCTGATAAGGCTTCCGTCACCGCAGAACCAAACCCACCAGAAATACAGCCTTCTTCCAAAGTGACTACCCGCCCAATTTTTTCCGCCAAAGGTAAAATTAATTCCGTATCCAGAGGTTTGGCAAACCGAGCATTAACCACCGTTGCCTTAATACCATGTTCGCCGAGAATTTCTGCGGCTTGCAGTGCCGGATGTACCATCGCCCCATAACCAAGCAACAGCACGTCATCTCCATGGCGCAAAATCTCTCCCTTGCCAATTTCTATGGGTTCCCAACCTTCTTCCATTAAAGGTACGCCATAACCGTTACCCCGGGGGAAACGCATGGCAATAGGCCCGGTGTGGTTAATTCCAGTCATAACCATCCGTTGCAGTTCAGCCTCATCTTTTGGTGCCATTAACACCATATTGGGAACACAACGCAAATAGGCAATATCATACATACCTTGGTGGGTAGGACCATCTGCACCCACAATTCCCGCTCGATCCAAACAGAAAAATACTGGTAAATTTTGAATGCAAACATCGTGAATAATTTGGTCATAGGCCCGTTGCAGGAAGGTAGAATAAATAGCCGCCACCGGACGCATTCCTTCACAGGCAAGCCCTGCCGCTAAAGTCACAGCATGTTGCTCGGCAATACCCACATCAATATATTGCTTGGGTAGCTTTGCCTGGAGCTTATCTAAACCAGTCCCTGTGGCCATTGCTGCTGTAATACCAATGATTTTGGGGTTTTGTTCGGCGAGCTTGACTAGGGTATGGGCGAAAACTTTGGAATAAGAAGGAGGCTTGGGCTTCTTGGAAGGAATTGCCTTACCAGTGGAAAGGTTAAAAGGAGATTGGGCGTGGTAGCCGACTTTATCTTTTTCTGCAATCTCATAACCCTTACCCTTCAATGTCGCCACATGCACTAAAACTGGCCCGCCAATTTGATGGGCTTGCTCGAAGGTATGAATTAGTTCTTCAATATTATGGCCATCCACAGGCCCCATGTAAGTAAAGCCCAGTTCTTCAAATACAGCCCCTACCTTAGGAACAGCTAACCGTTTCATCCCTTCCTTAATTCGGCCTAACTCAGGGGATAGGGATTCGCCAACAAAAGGAATGTGCTTAAATTGTTCTTCAATATTGCCCGTAAAAAATTGTACTGGTCCACTCAAACGCATTTTGTTGAGATAACGGGGAATAGCACCCACATTGGGAGAAATGGACATTTCATTGTCATTGAGGACAACTAGGAGGTTTGTTCTAGGTAAATGTCCAGCATGGTTAATGGCTTCCAACGCCATACCACCAGTCAAAGCCCCATCACCAATAATGGCTGCAACCTTAAACTTTTCTCCCTTGGCATCCCTGGCTAATGCCATCCCCAAGCCAGCAGAAATACTGGTGGAAGCATGCCCAGCACCAAAATGGTCAAACTTATTTTCACAACGCTTGAGATAACCAGCAACTCCATCTTTTTGGCGTAGGGTATGGAAATCGTTGTAACGCCCTGTAATTAATTTGTGGGGGTATGCTTGATGTCCTACGTCCCAAATAACTTTGTCCCTATCTAAATCTAGGGTTTGGTAAAGCCCTAGGGTCAACTCTACAACACCCAATCCTGGCCCCAGGTGTCCTCCAGTGGCCGCCACCGTTTGCAAATGCTTATCTCTAATTTGACGGGCGATTTGTTGTAATTGCCGAATTGATAAACCATGCAACTGGTTGGGGTGGGTGATTTCGCTTAGGTGCATATTAATAAATGTTTTCCTCTTTAAGTTTAGTTCTCATTATTCTGATTTTGCCATGGTCAGGTTGCTTATAGAATGAATTGAATTGTTATTCTTTTTATTAATCATATGTAATTTTTAATACGTTATTGATTATATTGATATTTTTTGCTGAAAAACCATGACTGAGTCCAGAATCCAAAACGCCAGCTTGCTACCTTTTTCATGGTGGTAGTAATTTACAATAGATATTCCATAGCCTGGATATTTGTTTTCCATAGGCTTGGTATGTCAAAAATAATCAAATTAATATCTTGTCTTTCCTATATTGTAAGTGTGAGGACTTGTTGAAAATTACTGATAAAAAATAAAATAATTGTTTTTTAAAAGACTATATATTAAGTATTTATATGTATTTCACTGTTAAGTTTTTATATTTTTAAAAATCATAGATTTTTGCTAAAAAACACATTTAATTCTTACAAATTGAACAAAATGGTCTTATTTGATGATAGGAAGCTCAAAAAAAGCCCCTGAAAAAGCATAAAGGACTTACAGGGACTTTCAGGTAAATGAATCACATTTCTACAGGGCAAACCATAGAGATATAATCACCAATGCCAAAAATTGGCAGGCTGCTTCCCTACACCGGGGAATTTGATTTGCGGGCATTGCATAATTGCGGGATGATTGTTATGGAGAAGCATAAATCCCCGCGTCAGCTTCAATCATCCCATCATTCAGGAGATGGGAAGGAATTAGGAGCAGGGGGGACTTTTGGGGTGTCTGGTTGTGGCCTCTTTCTTTGTAAGTATTTACTTAGAACAAAGGCCATATCCCCGCGAGTCATGGGCTTTAAAGGAGCAATCTTCCCATCCTGAATATTCACAAATTTTTCTGCTACCACAGTTGCGATCGCTTTTCTTGCCCAACCAGGGATAAGCTTAGAATCAGGGTAAGGAGAAAGTAACTCATCAACAGTGCGATCGCTAAACTGGAAAACTCCATAAGCTTGGGCAAAAATTGCCAATCCCTCTGCCCTACTTACCTTTTGATTCGGGAAAAACATATTACCCCGATAGCCCCTCATAATATTAGTCTTTAAAACTACCTGAATATCCGTAAATGCCCAATGGGAAGGAGGAACATCGGCAACCACTACTAATTTTTCTTGTAGAGCTTCTTGCCGTTTATCTAAACCGAATGCCTTAACCATAATCGTAGCTAGTTGTGCGCGATCGAGCCACCTTTCCCCATAAAAATTACCATCGGCAAAATTGCTCATTAATTTGGCATCTACCACCTGCTGAATATAATCTGGTGATGGTTCAGAAACAGAAGAATTATTTTGTTGAGCGATCGCTTTGATGGGTAAGCACTGCAATAATACTACTAAGGATAAAGTACTTAGAAGCTGACGCATAATTATTTACCACGATAGAACTATTTGTATAAAGTCAAAAAATTAGTTATTCAGGTTAACATCAAACTTGGTCTGCCCAAATGTGCAAACCAAGTAAATTTTTACTATCTTACAAATGTGACGAAATATAGTTAAGTAATGTTGCTTAAATGATTTATCTCTATCTAAGCCACTCGCAACGTTCTATAATTGCGCGGGAATCTTCAACTATCTGTGTATCTTCAGAACCCAGAGTGTCAATCACTTTTGGATTTTGGATTTACCGATTGACCCCATGTCTAAAGCCAAGGGCTTGAAATAATGATAAGACACTTTGTTTTTCTCCATGGATGAATCCGGGGGTTTGTATCCATGTTTATTTTTCGGTCAAAGACACACAACGGCTTCATCATAATTATGGTAATGATTGGCTAATATGTAATTTTTGAGACACACCAAAAACCAAAGCTTTGAGAGCAAACTCTGGCAAAGCTAACATCCGTCGCCAGCGCCACGGTTCTTGATAAAGCCTATATAGCCATTCTAAATTGTTATTTGCTAACCACTGAGGCGCTCGGGTTTTTTGTCCTGCCCAAATATCAAAACTGCCACCAACACCAATCCAAATAGCTTGGGGGCATAAATGGCGATTTTTATCAATCCACATCTCCTGTCGGGGTACTCCCAAGCCAACAAAAACCACATCCGGTTGTAATTGACTCAATGTTTGTCGTAATTCCTCTTCTTCTGCTGGTGAGTGGTAACCAGAACAAGTACCGATAACATTTAAACTGGGTACTTCCTGTTGCCATAATTCCGAGGCCTTTGTGGCTATACCAGCGGCTCCTCCATAAAAAAATACTTTGTTATCCTTATTTTCTGCCCCTAGGGAGCGCAACAATTCTTCTGCAAGTTCAATGCCAGGAATTCTTTGTACTTTTTGGCCTAGCATTAATTTCAGATATAGAACTACTCCTGCTCCATCAGGAATTACTAGTTCTGCACCACGAATCACTTTAGCCAAAGATGTATTGCGTTCTGCCTGCATAGTCATTTCTGCGTTTAGGGTAACTACATGACCTCCAGAGCCTTGTTGCAATCGTTCTAGCAACCAAGCTGAATAGTTACTCATCACATTAACAGGTAATCCTAAAACGGAACAGGCTCCATGTGATTCAGACATAACCAGTGTTCATTACCTCATACCAACCCATATGGCAAGTAGTCTATCAAATATGTTTGCATCTGCCATGGATTTGGGGATTAAATTTTAGATTCTTGCCTACTTGCAAATAAAGTAGATATTTTTTGATCGGTGAAACCCCCAGCTTATATGATGATTAGGAGACTTCACCGGGAAAAAGCTGCACAAGCACACCTCACCTGTTTGACTATGAACAGCTTAAATAATAATAAATATGCTTTGTTTTATAAATTGGGAATGTGAATGTATTTAACAGGTGTAGGACTTACATAAGTGGGATATTTTCTTATATGGTACTGTGACACTCTGCTTGATTGTTAACGCCTTACCACCCGTGTATTGTGACATTGCGTAAGTCCAGCAAGTATTTAGGAGGTATTCAGTTCAAAATCAATAAATATAGTCAAATATATATCAGTCTTAAGGAGATTCGACTAACTCATACTTTTATGACACAAGTCTTTTATTTCTCAGACTTGTTCGTAAACTCAACTTTACAGCTAAGAGTGCAAAGGGCAGAAATTGACTATGAATCAAATTCGCGTGGCGTTAATTGAAGATCACGATCTTACCCGTGTAGGTATTCGTACAGCACTACAACAAAAAGAAGAAATCAATGTTGTGGGAGAAGCCGCCAACGCCACTGAAGGCTTACAAATGTTACAACAAACCCATCCAGATATCGCAATTGTTGATATTGGATTGCCAGATAAAGATGGCATTGAATTAACTAGGGAAATTAAATCTGTCTCCAGTGAGAAAGAACTAGCTATAAAGGTTTTAATTTTAACTTTACGGGATAATAAGGAAGCGGTACTGGCTGCCTTTGCTGCAGGCGCTGACTCTTACTGTATGAAAGATATCCGCTTTGATAATTTGCTGGAAGCTTTGCGAGTGACTCACAACGGTAACTCATGGATCGATCCCGCAATTGCCCGGATAGTCTTGCAACAAGCACAACAAACTTCACTGAAATCAGAATCGAAGAACACTGAAAATACTGCCTCTGTAAATACTCCCATTAAAGCAAAAAATGATGAAATTATCGATGCTTATACCCTGACAGAAAGAGAGTTAGAAGTGTTACAGTTAATTGTTGAAGGATGCAGTAATGCAGTAATTGCTGAAAGGCTGTACATCACAGTCGGCACTGTGAAAACACACGTCCGTAATATTCTAAACAAGCTATGTGCTGACGATCGCACTCAAGCAGCGGTTCGCGCTTTGCGTTCTGGCTTGGTGGGATAGGTCAATTTATCAGGGTGGCAACAATTTAGGTAACTATAAAGACATTTACAAATTTGGGTTACTGATAATGTTTTCCAAGTTGGATCCTTACTGTTTACTTTTGCTTGTTTATGGCTTGTGTATTCTCGGTTCAGCTGTACATTGCAATACCATCTTGCCTTGTGAAAAGCAAAAAACAAGTGAAGTCAAAGTATGGCAGATAAAACCCGTAAGCCTAAGCTCATGGTTGTAGATGACGAACTAGATAACTTAGAGTTGCTCTACCGCACTTTTAGACGAAATTTCCAAGTATATAAGGCACATAATGCCCAAGTTGCCCTAAACATATTAGATGAAGAAGGGGAAATGGCAGTAATTATCTCCGACCAAAGAATGCCGGAGATTAATGGCACTGAATTTCTTCGTATGACCGTGGAACGTTTCCCCAATACAATGAGAATTTTGCTCACCGGTTTTACTGACATGAAAGACTTGGTAGAGGCAATTAATTCCGGTCAAGTGTATAAATATATTACTAAACCTTGGAAGCCAGATCAACTCAAGGCAGTAGTCGATCAAGCAATGGAAACATATCGTTTGGTCAAAAAGCGTACTGATGAGCTTAGTCGTTCCCTACGGCGAGAATCTTTGTTTAATGAATTGACTTCGGCAATTCGGGAATCTCTAGACTATTGCAGTATGTTGCAAAAGATTGTGGCGACTATTGGACAGACTTTTGGGGCGAGTGGTTGTTTATTGCGACCAGTAGAGGGCGATCGGTTAACAGAAGATGAGTTTTCTTACTACGATCCCCAGTCTCCCCTTACCCACGAAGAATTTGATGGGAGTGCTGTCATTGAACAAGTTTTAGCAACCAAGGATTATCAATTAATTCAATCTACCCATAACGATCAATCCTGCCATCAATTAGTTATTCCTTTCATCTATCAACAAAAGCTGCTGGCGGTTTTAAGCCTCTACCAATGGGGTAGCCATCGCCCCTGGAATGATGAAGATATTCACTTAATTTTCAGTGTAGCTGAACAAGCAGCTTTAGCCGTTTCCCAAGCTAAACTTTACCAAAAACTCCAAGAAAAGCAGGAGCAGATTCGCGTTGAATTAGAGGTTGCTCGACAAATTCAGCACAACTTACTCCGCCAAGAATTACCCCAAATCCCTGGAACAAGATTGCAAGCCTGCTGTTATCCAGCTCGCGAAGTCGGTGGGGATTTTTTCGAGGTATTTTCCCATCCGAAAGGGGACATATGGGTAGCCGTGGGAGATGTATCTGGTAAAGGTGTGCCAGCAGCTTTGTTTATGGCCAGTGCGATTTCCATATTGCGCCGAGAATTATCTCAAGAAACACCACCAGAGCCAAACATTGTCATGGGAAATCTGAACAATGCTCTGAGTGATGACTTAATTAGTAATAATTACTTTATTACTATGGTTTTAGCCCGTTACAATCCTGAAAGCGGCGATTTAGCCTATGCGAATGCTGGTCATATTTACCCCCTAGTCTGGCCCGGGCAAAAAGAGATTAACAGTACACCCAATTATCTCAAAACCCGTGGTATTCCTTTGGGCATACTACCCCATTGGCAAGCAGAGTCCGGGCGTTTAGTCTTGGAATCGGGAGATACTTTGCTGCTAACTAGTGATGGAATTACTGAAGCACAGGTAACAAATAGAGTATTACAGCCTGCTGTTGTGGGTGATAGTCAAACAATATCTAGTAGTTCTATGCTCAATCAAGATGGTTTGTGGCATCTTTTACAACAGGAGTCAAAACCATTTTCTTTGGAAAACTTCCTAGCTCGCATACAAGAACATAGCCAAATTCAAGAAGACGATCAAACTATACTTTCTTTGGAGATTTTATGAGTAATATGAAAACTGAATTAAATGTACCCAGCGATTTAAAATTTTTAACGATTGTTGAAGACTGGTTATTAGGTAGCTTGAAAGCGGAACTGGGAGAATCCGTGGATTGGGTAAGACAATCGACTCGCTTGAGGCTAGCTTTGGTGGAAGCTTACTCCAATGTGGTTCGTCATGCCCATAAAGAAAAATACAATCTACCTGTGCGAATTCTGGTGGAACTCAAGGATGGAGAAGTTTCTTTAGAGGTTTGGGACCGGGGTGAAGGCTACAATATGGATGCCTATTCACCACCTAGCCCTGATGATAAACAAGAAGGGGGTTACGGTTGGTTAATCATGAATCGTCTGATGGATAAGGTAGAATACCAGCTGCAAGTTAACGGTGGTAATTGTCTCAAGCTGGAAGCTTCTTTAATAGAGTCCGCCAAATAAAATCGATATTTTTCGACTGCATCAGCAAAGGATACAAGTCCCTAAATTTATTTATGGAATTAGACAAGTACATTATTCTCTCCTGTACCCTGCCTCTTCTAATAAGCTGTACAAGTTATGATTACGACAAATTATTTTGTAGAGATGGAATATGTTTTATCTCTACGGATATAGAAAATTAGCATAGCTTAATAAATAATCCCGCGACTGTGGATTAAAGCCCATCAAGTCGCTTTTCCTCCCAGGGCTAAAAGCCACTGGGTTTTCAATATCCCGCAAGGTTTTTTATGAATCAGTGTGTTGATATCAGTAGTGATTTAGTCAAGCAAAAAGCCCTGGAGTTGGGATTTCATCAGGTAGGTATTGCAACTGTAGATGGGGACAATACAACAGATAAACAGCGATTAGAAACCTGGATAAATCTTGGTTTTCATGCTGACATGGCATGGATGACATCCCCAAAGCGACATAATATAAAATCAGTTATGCCAGAAGTGCGATCGCTAATTTGTGTAGCTTTAAACTACTATACACCCCACCAGCATCCCCCAGGTAAAGAATATGCCAAAATATCCCGTTACGCTTGGGGAAGGGACTATCACAAAATCATGCACAAAAAATTGAAGGCTCTTGCCAATTGGTTACAAAGTTTGGCACCAGGGATTCAAGGGCGTTATTATGCGGATACAGGTCCAGTGCAGGATAAAGTTTGGGCACAACGAGCTGGTATTGGTTGGATTGCTAAAAATGGTAATTTAATTACTAGGGAGTATGGTTCTTGGGTATTTTTGGGAGAAGTCTTAACCAATTTACAGTTAACACCAGATACACCCCATACTCAACATTGTGGTAGTTGTACCCGTTGTTTACAAGCTTGTCCTACCCATGCTATTACCCAACCATTTGTAGTCGATGCCAATCGTTGTATTGCCTATCATACAATTGAAAATCGAGATGAAAAGTTGCCCGGTACTATTGCATCCCATTTACAAGGTTGGGTCGCAGGTTGTGACATTTGTCAAGATGTTTGCCCTTGGAACCAGCGATTTGCCAAGGAGACTGATGTATTAGAGTTTCATCCTTACCCTGGAAATATATCACCAAAGTTGCTAGAATTAGCAAACATCTCCCATGGGGATTGGGATCGCCAATTTACGGCATCGGCATTACGTAGGATCAAGCCGAAAATGCTACAAAGAAATGCCCGTGCTAACCTTGAAGCGTCCCCAATGTAAGTATGACTCAAAAAGTAATTATCTTTGATTTTGATGGCACAATTGCTGACACATTAGATGCTCTAGTTAGTATTGCCAATCATTTAGCCAATGAATTTGGTTATACTCCCATTACCACAGAAGACCTAGCATATTTAAGAAATTTAAACTCTAGGCAAATAATTAAGTATTCTGGTATATCCCTATTAAAAATTCCCTTTTTAGTTAAAAAAGTTAAATCTGAATTAAAAGGAAAAATTCACGAATTAAAACCCATTGTCGGGATTAAAGAATCTTTAGCTGCCTTAAGAGACGAAGAACATCGTTTAGGAATTATTACTTCCAATTCTGCCGATAATGTCACGGATTTTCTCAAAAATAATGACTTAGAAGTGTTTTTTGACTTTATCTATTCTGGAGTCACAATTTTTGGCAAAACAACAATTATTAATAATGCATTAAAGCAAAATAATTTATCGTCACAACAAGTAATTTATGTAGGGGATGAAACCAGGGATGTAGAAGCATCCAAAAAAGCTAATATTAAGGTCATTGCAGTAGCTTGGGGTTTTAATTCTCACGAGGTACTAGCCAAGCAAAATCCAGATTTTTTAATTCATCAACCAAAGGAACTACTACAGGTGATTCAGAACTGCTAATGGGTACACACCTGTATCTAATTAATTTAAAATTGTACCATGACAGGGCTTTTATACTGATAATACCTGTGGTACTTTTACCAATTCACCAGTTAAGCTAAAGGCACGAACATCTGTAATCTTCACCTCCACTAATTTACCCTTTAGCCCAGTAATATCACCATTAAAGAAAGTTAAACGATTACCTCTAGTGCGTCCCATTAACTGGGCTGCATCCTTAGTATTTTGGTCTTCCACCAAAACTTCTTCCACCCTTCCCATGTATCTTTGGGAACGTTCCGCTGCCTTTGTCGCTACAAGGTGATTTAACCTTTGCAAGCGATCGCTTTTTACTTCATCGCTCAATTGCCCATCCCATGCTGCTGCTGGTGTTCCTGGACGAGGAGAGTAAGCAGCAGTGTTAAGTAGATCAAAGCCAATATCTGCTACCAATTTTAGGGTGTTTTCAAACTGTGCCTCTGTTTCTCCAGGAAAACCAACAATAGCATCGGCACTAATTGCCGCATCAGGCATATACTCTCGAATAGTGTGGATAATCCGGCGATATTTCTCGTGGGTATATCCCCTAGACATCCGTTTCAACAATTCATTGTCCCCTGATTGGAAGGGTATATGGAAATGTTCGCAGACTTTGGGTAATTCAGCACAAGCTCGAATTAGTCTTTCAGTAAAATAACGGGGATGGCTAGTGGCAAAGCGTATGCGTTCAATCCCTGGCACATCATGGACATAATAGAGCAAATCCGTTAATGTGTTTTGTCGTCTGCCCTCTGGGGTAATTCCTGGTAAATCCCGCCCGTAAGCGTCAATATTTTGCCCTAGGAGAGTAACTTCTGGATAACCCTGTCTGGCGATTTCTTCCATTTCGGCACGAATTGCTTCTGGGGTACGAGACTGTTCCACACCACGTACATTGGGAACTACACAATAAGTACAGCGTTCGTTACAACCATAAATCACATTCACCCAAGCAGTTACTTTACTATCTCGTCGGGGCTTGGTGATATCTTCCATGATATGAACGGGTTCAGTCGCCACTACCTGATTACCATCAAATACTTGTTGTAGTAAATCTTGCAGACGGTTAGCGTGTTGTGGTCCCATTACCAAATCCAATTCTGGTACCCTTCTTAGTAGGGATTCGCCTTCTTGTTGTGCCACACAACCAGCAACAACTAAGGTTAAGTCTGGCTGTTGGTGTTTGCGTTTTGCTTGTCTACCTAGGTAAGAATATACTTTTTGCTCTGCGTTGTCTCGAATTGTGCAGGTGTTGTAGAGGATTAAGCTAGCATTATTTGGATCTTCTGACCACTCAAAGCCCATATCTTCTAAAATGCCAGCCATGCGCTCGGAGTCGGCTTTGTTCATCTGGCAACCGAAGGTAGTGATGTGATAGCGACGGGGTGAGGTGGTCATTGGTAATTTTACTAAATCAGGTGGGAAGTCTATGAGTTGTATATTCTACACTATATGAGTATAGGCAAGATTAGCAGATTTAGGCAACGGATGTTGGCACGGATGTAACGGATGGGTGATGGGTGGGCAACGGATGTTATCGCGGATGTAACGGATGGGTGATGGGTGGGCAACGGATGTTGTCGCGGATGTAACGGATGGGTGGTGGGTGATGGGTGGGAAAACTGGATCAATCATCTGTTGTATGTGTTTGATTTTCTGTTTTGGTGCGGTTTTTTGGTATCCATAAATATGGCTGGATGTGAGTTTGCCACCCTTCTAGGGTTTTTGGTGGCAGAATACGTTTATATTCCAAACGCTTTCTGCCAAAGTTGAGTAATAATCCGACCTTAGCTTGTGTTGCTGCTAGGTAAGTAATCACTTGTGCTATTTCTTTATCACCAACAGGATGAGCAAAAGCTTTGTCTTCTACAACTACACAATTGTTTACCCAGTGATCTAGATAAAGTCTTCCTAACCAAACGTCTCTGTCGAAAATTTCTAGAAAATGCTCTTCTATACTAAGTAATCCATCTTGTAGCATTTCTGCTGCCAATGCCCGTTGATAATGTTTTTCTTTTAATCCTCGTGGCAAACGCCTATGTACTCGCATTGCTGCGCCAATTATTTTGTAAGTAATGTCTTGGTGTGGTATGTTGCCTGCACTCATTTATATTTTGATGTATTCATACAGTGTTATTTGCTACTTGTATAGCTTCTCTGAAGAAAAACAGCTTGGGGTATAACACTGATGGGATATGCAAGTTGGCAACGGATGTAGGCAACGGATGTAGGCAACGGATGCTTTAGCGGATGTAACGGATGTAGGCAACGGATGCTTTAGCGGATGTAACGGATGGATTATGCGTGCGAAGATGCTTATGCTCATCCGTTACATCTGTTTTATCCGTTGCCTTTATCCGTTGCCCACTCTTTTATCTACTATTTTTTACCAATAGCCATTCCAGTAGACTTTTAATACCAGCGTCAAACTATAAATTTAAAAATGTTAACTTTTATTAAAAAAAACAATTCCTATTGCGAAATAGTTAAGAAAATATAAAAAGAATGCCACTATCTTTTCTTGCCTATCTATACCATCACAAACAAAGGCTAGGGTAATGAATAAAACCCTAATGAGGCTAGGGATTCGCAAGTTAAACCCCTGTTCCTGAATGTAACAGATGAAAGTGTAAACTTTTTTTGTTTTGTATCAGAATAAGTATATACTTTTGTATATTAAGATAAAATAACAAGTAGACAAAAATAACTTTTAATTAAATTTGGTTAATTTATATATAGCAAATATATATAACAAATTAGGAAAGCTCGATCGCATTTTTGTAGATGTAATTACCAAGATTGTCAAAGGCAAAACAAAATTTGAGTTCAATTGAAGAGGTAAATAAGGGAGTGAGTTCGCAAACCCTTACACAAGATAGGAAACAACTACGCTACGATCCACAAGCGATAGCTCGTCACTATCGCTATCGTCCCTGGCTAGCTTGGACGCGAGCCCTGAAAATCGTTGGTGGCTTCGCTAAATTTGTCTTCAGTCTCAAGTGGGATGAATGGCAAGATCGAGTTGAACAAAATCAAACTAAACGAGCCGTCCAACTGCGACAGTTATTAACTCGTCTAGGCCCAACTTTTATTAAGGTAGGGCAAGCTTTATCAACTAGACCCGATTTAATTCGCAAGGATTTCTTGGAGGAACTGGTAAAGTTACAAGACCAGTTACCACCCTTTGATAATACTACCGCTCGTAGAATTATTGAAATGGAACTCGACCGTTCCATTGAGGAAATTTTTAGTGAGTTGTCGCCCCAACCTGTTGCTGCTGCGAGTTTGGGTCAAGTATATCGAGGGAAGTTACACAGTGGTGAGGAGGTTGCGGTAAAGGTACAGCGCCCCAATTTACGGCCCATACTTAATTTGGATTTGTATTTGATGCGTTGGGCGGCTAATTGGCTTAGTCCTTGGCTACCTTTGAATTTAGGGCACGATCTAACTTTGATTGTGGATGAATTTGGTACTAAGTTGTTTGAGGAAATTGATTACCTCAATGAAGGACGCAACGCCGAAAAATTTGCCACGAATTTCCGTAATGACCCCCAAGTGAAGGTGCCAGCGATTTACTGGCGCTATACTTCTGTTAGGGTTTTAACTTTAGAATGGCTCAACGGATTTAAACTCAACGATACTAAGACTATTCGTGCGGCTGGTTTAGATCCAGAAGAAATCATCAGAATTTGTGTTACCTCCGGGTTACAACAGCTATTGGAGCATGGATTTTTTCATGCTGACCCCCATCCAGGAAATTTATTTGCCATGCCTGATGGCAAAATGGGTTACATTGACTTTGGCATGATGGATCAGTTGGATGAAACCAGCAAAGAAACTTTGGTGGATGCAGTAGTACATCTGATCAATCAAGATTATAATGACTTGGCCAAAGATTATGTGAAATTGGGTTTCCTGACACCGGATACTGATATTCGCCCCATAGTACCAGCTTTGGAAATGCTATTGGGGAATGCAATTAATCAAAATGTCGGGGATTTTAACTTCAAAACTATCACCGATCAATTCTCGGAATTGATGTATGACTATCCATTTCGAGTTCCCGCCAAGTTTGCTTTGATTATTCGTTCTCTGGTAACTCAAGAAGGTATTGCCCTGAGCCTCAACCATAATTTTAAAATTGTCGAGGTGGCATATCCCTATGTTGCAAGGCGATTATTAACAGGGGAATCCCCCCAGCTGCGGCGACGACTGCTGAATATCTTGTTTAAAGATGGTAAATTTCAGTGGCAGAGGCTGGAAAACTTAATTTCGATCGCTCGTACAGATAGTAGTTTTGATGTACTACCCACAGCCAGATTGGGAATACAGTATTTGCTATCAGAGGAAGGTAAGTTTTTGCGGCGACAGCTAGTACTTGCACTCACAGAAGACGACAGGCTGCATACAGAAGAAGTCCAAAGATTGTGGGAATTAGTTAAAGATGATTTACAACCTAATCGCCTGTTAGATGTGGCCATCGGCATGTTAACAGAACTATCCCGAGAAAGAGCAGCTGCAATTTTACCCCAAGCAACATCTTTATTTCCGGTAGCACAAAAGCAGTAATATGTTGTTAGTGGTTGATAATAATTTACATATCAGCCATTAGCAATTTTAGAATTAATTTAAAATCATGTACTATTACCCTCCCCAACCACCTTATTTACTAGTAGTTTTCGGTTTGTTTGCTGCATTTACCTGTGGTTTAGCACTCACCGAAACCTTAAAAACAATTGTGGAACAATGGCAAAAAGATGGTGGAGAAAATTCTGATTCTCGTTTATTAGCTAGAAAATCCACCTTACCATTTATTGGTGTGACATTGGGTTCAGGTTTATTTCTTTGTTCTGGGTTAGGAGTATTTGGCTTTCCACCCCTACTTGCCTATGGTATTGGTTTACCAATTACACTACTTACCTGTTGGTTAGTTTGGTCCCAGCTAGGTAGTATGTTAGTTTATGTGGAAAACAAAGGTGTAAAATCTTTAGATTTAGATTCTTTGAATTAATTAAACAGATACCTGTTCAATGTAAAGTTAGTTAGCTTTCTCGGCGGGAAGCCTCACACTTACCCGTAAGGGAAGTGTGAGATGAAAGCCGAGGCAGAGTTTATAGGGTAATTTTTGGTCTACAATAAACATAGTAGGGATATCAATTTAAGAGCTAACCGCCACCTACTACTTAAAAAACAGAACTATTTTGTCAAGTTCCGGTGCGGAGGGGCATCCCGTATCGTTAATAAAGCTCGGTTAATGTCCAATGGGATACCAGGAGTCGCCGAGAAGCCCACACTGTAATCTTTGATTCAGTGTGGGAGTATGTCACTATTGCTCTGTGGGTATCTAGTTTTTCGAGTACTTAGGGAAGCAGATTAAATAATATGCTTTCTGTAACAATTGAACCTCTGAACCTCACCCTTGCTTTTTACTACGTAAAAATCTTTCCCTCTCCTTATTAAGGAGAGGGATGTCCAACAGGGCAGGGTGAGGTGCATACATTTTATTTTATCTTCAATCCTTAATACCTTCCTTCCCAAATCAAAAGCTGTCTGGAAGCTGCAACAAAACAGTTGAGATGCTTAGGTGGGTAAAGAAAATGATCGTATGCTAACGCCATTTGTCTGGCAGCTTCACCATATGGAACTCTACCAATTCCAGTACCCAAGCCAGGACAAGCAATAGTGCTAATTGTGGAGTGGGAATGTTGGTTATGCTGTCGAACAGCCAAAAGCATAGCCCACATGGCTACGTAAGGAACATCTGTGCCAAAGATAGTCATAGGAACCCGCATTGTTGGTGTATGAGCCAAAAATGGGTGGTGAGAATTACCTGTTTCGACAATCATAGATGTTCCCACTGGTTGCTCACCCAAATAATCTGCAAGTATACGTTGCTGGACTTTTTCCATTAAGGAAATACCAAAGAATTTGATGATGGCAGCATCCATTCCACCATCCATCATACCGAAAGAGTTGGCAGGGCTAACTAAACAGTCAAAATTTGGTAACCATTCAAAGTAGTTATTAACTATTTCGACATTAGGTAAATAATTGAAATGTTCTTGAAATGCTCCTGCTAACAATGAATTGGGAGCTACTAATATCAGTCTCAAGCTTTATTCCTCCGCTTGAATACCTATTATAAGCATATTGTTCCTAATTAGTTCACCAGGGGCAACAGATACCCACGATTCATCAAAATTAATGGGACAAACCACTAGGTTTACTCCCTTCCCATGGGCAGATTACCTATAGCTTAGGGTAGGGTTATAACTGTAACTTGTTTCCACGAAGTAATACGGAATAAAACCTAACTGAATGGTTCAAAAGTAACATCAATAGTCATAACTATTATTTTAGAAGAATTTTTGGGAATTTTAAATTATAGCTCCTGATATTTTCAAGCAACCAAGAGACTCAATTTTAGTGCAAATGGTTTTGAAATTATTGAAGCTATTATATCGCTTTTAAATTACCCCAATAGTAATGGCTGAATTAGAAGAGTTACTGGAAAAATTACCAAATCTGGTTGAAAATCTCAAGCTAAATGTTGTTGATGTAAATGAACTTAGTCAAGAAATCACAAGGCTACATAATACTCAGAAACAGCTACAAAAGATAAAAGAAGAAATTGAAGGTGAGTTAGATTTACAAAAATTTCAAAATACAGCAATACGTGCCTTACCTTTTTTAAGCACAGTAGCTACTATTTTTATTCCTGGAGGTTTTTTCGTAGATACGGTGATTGCGGGTAGTGCAGGATTTTTTGCAGACAAATTTGTCAATCCAGAAGCAGAAATTACTTTACAAGATTTACAATCAAAAGTTGAAGAGTGGATTAAATGGTGTGATTATCTTCAGGAAAGAGCAGAAGAAATTTTAAATAATACACAACTTTTATCTCATATCAAATCAGAGCTACTAAAACCTAGTGTAAATGAGCAAGTGCATAATATTGATAATTACTTCCAGAATAATTTGGATTTTGGTAACTATCATATATTTAAGCAACAGTTTGAAACAATTACAAATGCTCAGTATCAATTAACAGAACTACAAGAACAATTAAATCAGATTATTTACACTATTGAACAGCATGAAAGTATTATAGATATATTGTTTGGTATATCATCATTTTTTGGTAATCGTGGCTTTAATTTAGAATGGTTAAATGACGAACATGGATTAATCTTATCTAGTAAAGATGAGTTTAAATCTGTAGCAGATATTCTTGATGAGTGTAAATCTTTAAAAGAAAAATCTCTGTATCTCATCTTACAAGCTAATACCTTGAGGGGAGAAGCAGAACAGAATCTTAAAAATCTTCAACAAGAAAATTTTGGCAAAGAATTCACAGGTTCAGATTCTTCAACCAGTCAGATAAACAATCCAACTGTAGTATATAAACTCAAACCGATTATTTTCATCGTAGTTTCAAGTTTAATAGTTTTCCTTTTTGGTACTGGGATAGGCAAAGAAAAATTTTCCCCAATTCAACAAATGAACTTGAATTCTAATAATAAACAAGATGCTGTTGCGGATTTACAATCAGCTAAAAAAATAGCAATGTCAGCTGCTATTATGGTTCAAAATCCCCCTCATTCACAAGAAGTCTGGCAAAAAGCAAAAATCAAATGGCAACAGTCAATCAATCTATTAGAAAGCATTCCTGAAGGTACATTAGTTTCTACTGAAGTAAAAAATAAGCTGGCTATTTATCGGGTTAATTATAAAATGATTAATCAAAGAATAATGACTGAGAAAAAAGCAGCAATTAATTGGAAAAATTCTCAAAAAATAGCAATGTCAGCTGCTATTATGGTGCAAAATCCCCCTCATCCACCAGAAGTCTGGCAAAAAGCAAAATTTAAATGGCAGCAGTCAATCAATTTATTAGAAAGCATTCCAGAAGGTACATTTTATTCTCAACAGGCAAAACACAAGCTTTCTACTTATAAAAATAACTATGTTACTATCACTAAAAGATTAAAATAATAGCTGCTGTTAGGAATTTTAATTGCCAAGATACTTTTTCCTTACTTGTTCCAATTCTTCATCAATTTTACTATTACCAGCCTGGGATGTTGATGGTGGTTTGGAGGAAGATTGTGATTGATTCTGCGACGACTGATTACTACTCAAAAATATAGTTTTCATTTCCTCCAACTCTACATCTATTTGACTAGGAGTAGAGTTGACTGTGGGGGGAGCAGTAGTAGAGCTGAATGTGGGGGGAGTCAATGATTGCTTTGGTGTTTTTGTCGAGATACTAGACTTTGCTAATTCCGGAGTTTGAGAATTCATATCTTGAATAACTTGCTCTACATTTTGGTAGCGTCTGGCGGGAATACTTACTAGCATCTTGTCCAGAATTTGGCTTAAGCTTCCACTCACAGGCTGTGGTAAGTATTGTTGCCATATCCAGGTATCATTATTAACATCGTATAATTCAAAAGGCGATCGCCCAGTGAGTAAATACAGACAAGTAGCCCCTAAACTATAAATATCGCTAGCAAAAATCGCCTGTCCCCTCATTTGTTCTGGCGCGACGTATTCGGGACTACCAATACTAGTCCCAGTGCGGTTAATGGCTGTTGCGGTGACAAATTTAGATGCACCAAAATCCACTAATACGGGTTGATGGTTACTGCGATAAATAATATTTTCTGGTTTAATATCTCGGTGAATCACCTGTCTGTTGTGACAAAATTGCAATACAGGCAATAAATCTTGTAATAACTGCCAAATCTGGCTTTCCTGCCAAATACCATTTTGTCCTAGTTCTTGAGCTAAATTTTGTCCTTCAATAAATTCTTGTA
>JASJCX010000100.1 GCA_030065255.1 Calothrix sp. MO_167.B42
TGTCCGTTTAAATAACCGTCATTGCGACCGAAGGGAAGCAATCCCAAAGACCTTGTGATTGCGTCGTTTCACTTCGTTCCACTCGCAATGACATACTATGGGTATGCCCCCGGACATGATATTAATAGTTGAAGACAAGGTAATTGTTGAAATTAAATCTTTGGAAGCATTGGCTCCAGTACACAAAAAACAGCTATTGACTTATCTTCGTTTAACTAACAAGAAACTTGGCTTACTAATCAATTTTGGTCAGGCACTAATCAAAGATGGTATCACCAGACTTGTAAACAACCTATAAAAAACAATCTCTCAAGACGCTAAAACCTGAATAATTTCTTCGCGCCTTAGCGTCTTTGCGCGAAAAATCAATCCGGTAACTTATACTGCCTCACAATCCTCTTCGCAAACTCCGGCACATGCTCCTCCAACTTCTTCCCATAATTGCGCTTCACATACAAATAATTCCGCGTAAAATGTGAATCGATCGAAAACCGCGCATACTCCAACCCCTTAGGCCCAATTTTTTCAATCACCACCCCCATGAGTTTCGCCGCCCACATCGGCAAAGTCACGCCCTTGTCGTAGGCTGGTATACTTTGCTGCACCGCCTGTTTGCGATCGCCTTTCGACATCACTGGCTGGGTTTTGATTTGGTCTTGCACCAGTGACAACATTTCTTTCCCTGTATCATTTCTCACTACAATCCATTGCCAACCAAAGGGTGCGCCCATATACCCGACAACTAAATCAGCCAGGGAATTTACGTAGTCAAAACAACTCATGCAGGAAGGGGCAAATACATCTTTGAGTTGGTTTGTCTTTAAGCCAAAGAAAGGTACGGTTTCCGTGGAGCCATCTTTGTGTTTGAAGTGAACCCGGAAGTCTTGCATGAATTCGTAGTACACCACGGTTTCCGGGGAACGGCTGGTGGTGTCCAGGAATTTTTGCAGTCCGGCGCGGGTGACGTTATCGACGCAGGGGGTACCCAATACATAGAGTTTTTCTAAGCCCAGTTGTTTTTCTACGGCTCGTAATGCTTGAATTTGACAACCAACCCCTATTACCAGTAGTCGCTTCATTCCTGATCGCTCGACTTGTTCGAGGACGGAAAGGTTGGGGGATAAAGTTGGTTTATTTACCCTGGCTGCCAGTATTTCCTCTGGGGTACGGGCGATGACGGGCATGGGTTGGAAGCGGTCTTCTTTGGTGTTTTGCACGCAGACAACCCCTTCCACTAAGCCATTATTGAGCATTTCAATGGCGATGGTGCTGACGATTCCTGTCCATTGTGCGCCAGGTATGGGTTCTATTTTCCGCGCCGCCATCATTTCCTGATGCACCCCAAAGTAGAGTTCATCGGGGTTGTCAAGGTTGCGATCGCGTCCGTGGCTTTGGGTTTCTAGTTGCTCGAATTGTTGATTAATAAAGGCACAGGCTGACTTGACATAGTGGACATAATATGTATCACAAAGTCCGCATTCACTGCATAGTTCCTTGGCGGGTTTAGTGCTTCCGGGTTTGAGGGCTTTGGCTTTTTTATGTTTGGGGAAATCTACTGATGTCATTAAAATTTCGGCTTTAAAAATTTTAGATGCTTTATTTCACAATATCTCAGAGATGGGGGTTAAAGGTCATTTCAGTTATCAGTTGTTAGTTGTTAGTTGATAGTTGACGGTTGACAGTTGACAGTTCGGAGTTAAGAGTTAGGAGTTGATAGTTGATAGTTGAGGGTTTTAACTCCTTCCCTCACCTCCTCATCCCCTCATCCCCTCTCTGTGTCCTCTGCGCCTCTGCGGTTCAATTATCTCCACTGTTCCTATATTTAAGTACAAGTACCAAGGTATATTTGTATATTTTTCTTTTAAAAAAGTATTATTTCTAGACTTAACCAAGTAACAAAATGACTCATACATCCCCTACCGCAGCAACATTTATTACCACAGGAACAGTCACAGGCGCAAGTGTTTCCGCCACAGTCGGTGGTATGGGATTAGCCGGGGGATTTGGTGCTGTGGGAATTGGAACAGTTCCCACGATGGGTGCTGGTGCTGTGGCTGGTGCAGCAGTTTATGGCGCTTTCAAGGGAATAGGAGAAGGGGATACAACCGCTTTTGCCTCTGCGGGTATTGGTGCGGTGGGTGGTGTAATTGCATCCAACTTTATCGGTGGTATGGGAGTAGTTGCACCCAAGGTTGGTTTAGCCTTGGGGATTGGTACAGTCTCCATGACTGCTGTGGGTGCGGTGGTTGGATTGGCTGGTTATGGTATCGCCAAGCTTTTGGATGAATCTGGGGTAAAGGAAACTCCAACACAGGTTTTTGAACGGATGGAAGCTAAAGTTTCCTACATGGAAGACTACTCCTCAGCAGTGCTAGAGTTAGAAGCTTTTTTATCTGGGGAGGATATTAACCAAAAATTTGCAGCTTTGGAAATTGAGTCAGAATTACAGAAACTAAAACAGCAAGTCAAACAAACTTATCCGAGAAAAAAATTCCCGTCTTCCCCAACTGTAGGGGAAAAGAAAAGGAACAAATCCCGTGTTGGTAGTAAGTATCATCGAAAGGATAAAAAGCCAGTAAATCTAACACATCAGCAACCAGAACCTTGGAGATGTGTCAAAACTATTAAACAACACTCAGCAGCAGTAAATGCGATCGCTATTAGTTCTAATGGTAAAATATTTGTTACTGGAAGTAATGACGCAACTGTGAATTTGTGGGATTTACACACAGGAAAATGGCTTCACACTTTTGCTGGACAAGCTGAAGCGGTTTTATCTGTTGCTATTAGTCCTAATGGTAAAACTTTAGCTAGCGGTTGTGTGGACTGCAAAATTTCTAGTTGGAATCTAGAGACAAAGACTTTTCATCAAACTTTCTTTGATGGAAATTCCCCCTACAGTCACAATGGTTTTGTTAATTCTATAACTTTCAGTGCTGATGGTAAATTTCTGGCTAGTGGTAGTGCAGATAAAACAGTCAGAATTTGGAGATGCTACACGGGACAATTAAAACGTACCTTAAATGGCCATTCTGGTGCAGTGTTATCAGTTGTTTTCAGTCCCGACGGTAAAACCGTAGTTAGCGGTAGTGTGGATAAAACTATAAGAATTTGGGATTTGCATAGCTTTGGAGAACCACAAACTATTACCGGACATTTGGATGCAGTCACAACAGTTGCGATACGCGAAGCGTCAAGCCTCCGGCTTATCGCACCTAATGGTAATATTTTAGTTAGTGCTAGTCAAGATAGCACTATCAAGCTGTGGAATTTGCACACAGGAGAATTAATTTCTACCTTCACTGAACATTCAGCGCCAATAACATCCATTGCTATCACTCCTAATGGTCAAATCCTTGCTAGCAGTAGCATTGACGGTACAATCAAACTTTGGAACTTCCACAATGGAAAATTACTGCAAACCCTTTCAGGATGTTCCTCAGTTGTGTTTAGCCCTGATAGTAAAACACTATTAACTGGCAGTAGGGGAGGTAGGGTGAAAATTTGGCAGCAAATGTGGGGTATTGATGAGTCTCAAAATGAATTCACAACATCTGGTGAGTGGTGGGAAGTGCTTGGTGTACATCCGGATACTTGTCCCCGGGATGTCAAGAATGCTTACCGCCGATTAGCAAGGAAATATCATCCTGATGTTAATCATTGTGCCACTGCCCCAGCTGCAATGCAAGCAATTAATCATTCCTATCAAGAATTTTGGCAAAAAATAAAGCGACAATAAAATTAATTAAAAGGGAACAGAAAACTGTCCCCTGTTCCCTATTCCCTGTTCCCTTCTTCAATCTAACTGAGATATTGCATAATAATTGACTCTAATTGGACAATTTTTAAAGGCTTAGTCAAATAATCATTAGCACTCACTGGATAACGCCTCATATCTTTAGTACTTGTAGATATCATCATCACCACTGGCAAATTTTGCAAATCTTCATGTTGTCGCAACTGAGCCAGCAAATCCCATCCCGTAATCTGTCCCTCCAGGGAATCCCTTTCTAAGTCCCCATCTAATAAAATTAAATCTGGCTGTTGAGTATGTACCTTCTCTAAAAACCCCTTATCATTAGGCAAATAATCAACTTGGAAACCAATCGCCTGTAAATAATTTTGTAATAATTTTGCTACTTTTTCTTGACTTTCTACCAAAAAAATACGTTTAGTTGTGGGAGTAGCAACAAACCCAGAGATGCTACACCCGGAATTTTCCCATGAACTAGCATCTCCATTTGTCCTAAATTGATAATTTTCCTGGGCATTAATCACAGGTAAAAATAAAGTAAATCGACTACCTTTGCCTTCAGTAGATTCTAGGGTTAAATCACCCCCATGTAATCGTGCTAACTTGCGTGTCAAAGCCAAACCTAATCCCGTCCCCTCATATTGGCGATTCAAACTACTATCTAGTTGTTTGAAAGGAGTAAACAAAAATTCTAATTTTTCCGGAGCAATACCAATACCCGTATCAATCACAGTAAAAGTAATTCCTCGTCTTACTTTTGTGACTTCTAGGGAAACTTTACCTTCTGGAGTAAATTTAATCGCATTAGTGAGTAAATTCAGCAAAATTTGCTTCAATCTTCGGTCATCTGCGATACAAATCTCTGCTTGGGGGTCAATTTTTGTTGTTAGTTCTAATCCTTTTTCCACAGCGCGATCGCGTACTGTGGAAATTACATAATTACACAAGTCTTGAATGTGTAATTTAGACAGTATTAGTTCTTCTTTGCCCGCTTCTACTTTAGACAAATCTAAAATATCATTAATTAGTGCCAGTAAATGTTCTCCACTCTGATAAATACAATCAATGTATTTTTTTTGTTGATCGTTCAAATCTCCGACTATTTCTTGTTGCAAAAATTGAGACAATCCCATAATTGCATTCAAAGGAGTACGTAATTCATGGCTCATGGTAGCCAGGAATTGACTCTTGGCTCGACTACCTGCTTCCGCAGCTTCTTTACTAGCAAGTAGTTGCAATTCAGTTTGCTTGCGCTTACTAATATCTTCTATCATGGCAAGGAAAAATTTTGGTTTGCCATGTCTGTTGGTAATCAAAGAAACATTTAAAAGAGTCCAAACTAAATGTCCATGGCGATGGAAAAATTGCCTTTCCATTTCTAAACGCTCCTCTATTCCTGACAGGAGTCGTTTATAAAGCTCTAAATCCCCAGCCTGCCTACAAATAATATCAGTGAACCGCTTACCACATAACTCCTGTGGGCTATAGCCCAAAATCTGAGACAAAGCTGGATTAGTATCGAAAATCCGTGCTTTCATATCTACCAAACCAATACCGATGGAAGAACGCTGAAAAATCGCCCGAAATTGTCTTTCACTTTGTCTTAGTGCTTCTTGAGCCGCTTTTCTCTCACTAGCTTCTATGGCTAAAGACACAAAATCCGCAATGGAACCAGCAAAATTCTCTTCCTCCAATTGCCATTGACGAACTTCTCCAATATGCTCGTGACAAACCACTCCTATCAAACTCCCACCCAACCAAATTGAAGCATCTAGGGAAGAAGTAATCCCCAATACAGATAAATATGTAGCTGACAATTCTTGAGTACGCCCATCGTTTATAGCATCAGTGGCTGCAATACTACGTTGTGCTTCTAATGCTTGAAAATAATCTGGATAATTTGCTTTTAACAGTGACATTCCTGAAGTATGAACTTTAGTGCTAGCATCATAGGCATCCATGCATTCAATTTTTGAGTAATTATCGTTGTATAGCCAGATACTCACTCGCTGTACTTGCAAAGTTGTAGCAGCAACTTCCGTAATTTCCATGAATGCAGCCTGGAGACTCTCTTGTTGTAGCGTCTGACTTTTTGCCAGTTGCATTAAAGCATGGCTTTGCCTACGGAGATAATTTTCCCTTCTGTGTAATGTTTGGTTCTCTGTAATTTCCCTGTGACGTTGTTGACGAGCGATCGCACATAGTAAAGTACGTCGTAAAATTTGGGGAGATACCTCACTTTTTACTAAATATTCCTGGGCTCCCATGCGAATCGCTCTCAATAGTATCTGTTCATTTTCCCAATTAGCGATCGCTATAATTGCTACCTGGGGAGCAAAGGAACACAAATCGGAGATAATTGCTAAACCATGGGTGTAATTATCAGATAAATCTAATATTGCTACATCAAGTGATTGAGACTGTAAAACCGATGTAGCTTCTAAAAAATTATCAACTTCAATTATTTTTAACTGTGTAAAGTCTTGACTGTTTATATCCCCTATTTGTCTAAGTATTTTGCACAAGCAATTTCCATCCCCAGTCAGATTAGCAACACTTCCCTTCTCCTGGAATTCCAGGTTTATCTGGTGTTCGGAAAATAGTAGAACATTTAATTTTCGGCGCTGCATAACGCTTTGTTGTAACACGATGGTCTTTATTAATACTTAGGCTAAAAAAATATTTTTTAACCAAAAAAATATTAGTAAATGGATAAATTGAATATCTCTATTTCTCTTCTTTCTTCCTTCCTTTGGGCTCTTTGCGGTTCATTACCCAACCCATTAAAACTAATGGGACAGACCACTAGTATCAAAAAAGCTGTTGCTAGTCTACGATAATATCTTGAAAAAAATTTTGATAGCTGAAAAAATTAAAATAAGAGTAGCCTTCGGGTCTTCTCCCTTTGTTGGCGTTGGTAAGGAAATTTGTGAAAATTTTAGTAGTTGGTAATGGAGGGCGAGAACATGCCCTTGCTTGGAAGTTACTACAATCCCAGCAAGTAGAGCAAGTGTATTGCACCCCTGGCAATGGCGGTACGGCAATTATGTCGGGTTGCCAAAATTTACCTCTCAAGGTAGATGAATTTGATAAAATTAGTCAATTTTCTCTCAAAGAAGGGGTGGATATGGTAGTCATAGGACCAGAAGTGCCCCTAGCAGCAGGTATTACCGACTACTTAAGTACCCAAGGTTTAATGGTATTTGGACCTACCAAAGCAGGGGCACAAATTGAAGCAAGTAAAGCTTGGTCAAAAGCCTTAATGCAAGCAGCAGGCATTCCCACAGCCAAGGCGGCGGTATTCACCCAGGCTCCAGAGGCAAAATCCTACGTACAAACCCAAGGTGCGCCCATAGTTGTCAAAGCAGATGGTTTGGCCGCAGGAAAGGGAGTAATTGTCGCCACCACAATTGAACAAGCACAATCAGCCATTGAGTCAATCTTCCAAGGACAATTTGGCAGTGCGGGAAAATTTGTGGTGATTGAAGAATATTTGAGCGGACAAGAGGTATCGGTATTAGCATTAACCGACGGATTGACGATTCGCCCCTTATTACCAGCCCAGGATCATAAACGGATTGGAGAGGGGGACACAGGGGATAACACAGGCGGCATGGGAGCTTATGCTCCTGCACCCATCGCCACCCCAGAATTAATGGCAAAGGTACAGACAGAAGTATTAGAACCAGCGATCGCAATTTTAAGAGCCAAGGGTATTGATTATCGCGGGGTATTATATGCCGGTTTGATGATTTCTCCCCAAGGAGAGTTTAAAGTATTAGAATTTAACTGTCGGTTTGGCGATCCCGAAACTCAAGTAATCTTACCCTTGTTGGCAACACCCTTAGAAGAATTAATGTTGGCTTGTATTCAACAACGCCTAGGAGAAATGCCACCCATCACTTGGAAACCAGGAGTAGCCGCCACCGTAGTAGCTGCTTCCGGCGGTTATCCCGGCAATTACGAAAAAGGAAAAGCGATCGCAGGAATCGATCAAGCCCAAGCATTGGGAGTAACAGTATTTCATGCAGGTACACAATTCTTAAGTCAACAAATCGTGACAAACGGAGGGCGAGTCTTAAACGTCACTGGAATCGGAGACAATTTCCCACAAGCATTAGATCGAGCTTATGCTGGAATTAGATGTATTGACTTTGAGGGAATATATTACCGCCGCGACATCGGTTATCGAGTTAGGTGATTGGAAGTGTGGGAAGTGTGGGAGGTTTAACTATCCACTATCAACTCCTAACTCTTAACTCCTAACTCCTAACTCCTTCCCTATTTGTCGAATTTACTGTTAATTTTTTAGTTGTTGGGGTTTATTTAGAAAAAACTACTAACAACTTTTTTAAAATGCTTGCTATTTGTAAAACTATCCGACAAGCGATCGCCAATTGGTGGTCTGAGTTTACTCTCCAGACCAAACTTTTGGCTGCCGCTACGTTAATTGTATCCTTGGTTATGAGTGGTTTGACCTTTTGGGCAGTAAATACCATTCAACAGGATGCTCGCCTCAATGATACCCGCTTTGGTAGCGATTTAGGACTACTCCTTGCGGCCAATGTCACACCTCTGGTAGCCCAGAATAATCTGAGTGAAGTTGCTCAATTTTCTCGACGCTTCTACAGCACCACTACCAGCGTCCGTTATATGCTCTATGCTGATGAAACAGGAAAAATCTTTTTTGGTATTCCTTTTCTCAATCCAGAGGTGGAAACATCTCTAACCATTGAAAGGCGCATTAAATTACCAGCTAACTATGCTTCCCATGGGGGTAAACCTATGGTGCGTCAACACATGAGTCCCGGAGGAATCGTGACTGATGTGTTTGTACCCCTGGTAGTTAATAACAAATATTTTGGTGTGCTGGCAATTGGTATTAATCCCAACCCCACAGCAGTAATTTCCTCCAATTTTACCCGTGATGTGACCATCGCAGTTTTCATCTCTATTTGGGTAATGGTGATTTTAGGAGGAGTTATTAATGCTTTAACTATTACCAAACCCATCAAGGAATTATTGGGAGGAGTCAAACAAATTGCAACGGGCAATTTTAAGCAGCGTATTGACTTACCCTTGGGTGGAGAATTAGGGGAATTAATTTTTAGCTTTAATGAAATGGCAGAGCGTTTAGAACGCTATGAAGAGCAAAATATAGAAGAATTAACCGCCGAAAAAGCAAAACTAGAAACCCTGGTTTCCACCATTGCCGATGGAGCGGTACTAATTGACAATAATATGCAGGTGATTTTAGTTAACCCCACTGCTAGTCAGCTTTTTGGCTGGGATAATACATCTGACATTGTAGGTAAAAATGTTCTCCATCACTTACCATCCGCAGTCCAAGCAGAAATTACCCGTCCCCTATACGAAATGGCATCGGGGGAATGTGACAGTGCAGAATTCCGCATTCTCCTCAAAGAACCTACGAACAAAGCTATTCGCATTCTCCTCACCACAGTTTTAAACTTACAACGGGAAAGTATCAAAGGCATCGCTATTACCATACAAGATATTACCCGCGAGGTAGAACTCAACGAAGCCAAAAGCCAATTTATCAGTAACGTCTCCCACGAACTGCGTACTCCCCTATTTAATATCAAATCCTTTATCGAAACATTACATGAGTACGGAGAAGATTTAGGTATAGAAGAAAGACAAGAATTTTTAGAAACAGTAAATCATGAAACCGATCGCCTAACACGCTTAGTGAATGACGTATTGGATTTGTCCAAACTAGAATCTGGACGTAGTTATAGGTTACAAGGAGTAGACTTAGCCCAGGCGATCGAGCAAACCCTACGTACATATCAACTAAATGCAAAAGATAAAGGTATTGAACTCATACAAGATATAGCTCCCGAATTACCCCCAGTAGTTGGTCATTATGATTTATTGCTGCAAGTATTGGCTAATTTAGTTGGAAATGCCCTCAAATTTACCAGAGCCGGTGGAAAAGTTGCTCTACGTGCTTATAAATTACCAACAAAACCCAACTCCCCCAAAAAACAACATAAAGTCCGCATCGAAATATCCGACACTGGTATTGGTATTGGCTTGGAAGACCAACAAGCTATTTTTGCCCGCTTTTTCCGAGTAGAAAACCGAGTTCATACCCTCGAAGGTACTGGTTTAGGCCTATCAATTGTCAGAAATATTATTGAAGAAAAACACCACAGCAAGGTTCATTTAGTCAGCGAAGTTGGTGTTGGCACAACTTTCTGGTTTGATCTAAATATTTTTGACGTTCAAGATACGTCTAAATTACCAGAAGGAACTGATGGTGGAGAGGTGACTGTAGCCAACGATTGACCTACATAGCTTGCTTTTATTTAAAAGCCTTCAAGGTGCCTATCTCTCAAACTAGTACCAATTTTAAAAGTAAACCATCCGTTGGTAAAAGTGATTGTGACAGATGGAAACCACCAAAAGTTTATATAGTAAACCTTTCTATAATAAATCTTTAATAAATTTTTCACCTGGAGTCGCCAAGAAGCCTACACTGTACCGTCAGGTCAGTGTAGGTAGGACACGTATGAGAACAACTTTACTTGCCGTTGGAGTATGTTAGACTCTTATGTAGCGGTAATGCACACACCTGGGAAACATATCAGCTTCTCTACAAAAAATGCCTGATTTGAAATATTTATCCACAGATGCTTGAGATTTATTGTAGTTACGAGCATTAAGTCAAAATAATTAATATAAGAATAATTAATGATTGACCGCTAACTGTAAACTATTAAACCTTCTCTAGCTGCTGGGATTGGGCTGGACATTCAAATTTATACCCAACACCTCGTACAGTTTGAATTAATGCAGGTTGAGTCGCATCGGCTTCAATCTTTTTGCGGATTTGACCAATATGTACATCAACAACCCTTTGGTCTCCTACATATTCATAATCCCATACCTCCTGGATCAGTTCAGCTCGTCGCCAAACCCGACCAGGATGACTAGCTAAAAAATGTAATAAATCAAACTCAAGTGCAGTTAAAGAAATTGGCTGACTATTTAATGTCACTTCTCGGCGCACTGGATCTATCATCAGTTTTTCAAATACCAGACGTTTTTGTTCTGCTGTCGTTACAACTCGCTGGCGACGCAATATTGCGGCTACTCTGACTTCTAGCTCTCCCAAACCAAACGGCTTGGTCAGGTAATCATCCGCACCCTTAGAAAAGCCACGAATTTTATCAGCTTCATCCGCACGGCTAGTGAGCATGAGGACAAAAACGCCGTTGCGACTTTGCATCTCTTGACATAAATTAAAACCGATAACATCTGGTAAATTCACATCTAAAACAACCAGATCTGGATTAAACTGCTCAAATAAAGCTAAGGCAGTCTTACCGTCTTCGGCAGCCTCCACCTGGTAGCTTTGTTTCATCAAAAAGCGTTGGATTAAATTCCGAACCGCAGGGTCGTCATCAACAACAAGAATCTTGGCTGGAGCCATGACTATCACTTTAAACAAACATTCATAGGATTAACAGACGGATTTAGTATGAACCACTGTTTCCGTTTAGGAAACAATGAATGAAATACAAGGTCACAATAGCAATCTCCTGACCTCCGAATAATAGCTTAATTCAGATAACAGTCTGACGTATATACATTGATTGTGTACTGCATTGTGATTCTTGCACTGATTTAATTTTGTTTCCATTATGTTAAGCACATCAGTTATAAAACATCATTGGAGTAAACTAAGTTACTTAATGAATTCAGTCATATTACTGTAGAAAACTCTTCAATTTTAAATCTATATGCGACTTGATGGCACAACTTATTGACAGGATAAAGGAATTATTTTGTTATCAAGGTAGTGTAAATTGCCAAACAGGAAACAAAAAGGTAACTTTTTCATAAATTTAAAGACCTACTAAATTTCTTTCTATCAAATTCTAGAGTAAAGCCCTAACCAATCAACGACATGAGGATATACACTGAGTTATAACAATATGTTAAAGTGACTATAGTTAAAATTACTATTTTGGTCAATTTAATCCGTGCTAGTATCCCATTAGGGTGTCAAAATCTAACGGAATATTAGCTTTCGAGCCAATTAAAACATTAATTTGTTTTTTCTGCAAAGATCAAAGATTGCCGACGATAGAGGCAGAAGTAATAAACTCCCATGAGCGATCAAAATCCCTACGAAACACTTGGGGTATCAGAAGAAGCTACCTTCGATGAAATTCAAGATGTTCGCACTCGTCTACTGGAAGAACACAGTGACAATAGCAAGCATCTGGAAGTGATTGAAGCTGCCTATGATGCGATTTTAATGGAACGCCTGCGGATGCGCCAAGAAGGCAAAATTAAAGTGCCCGAGCGCATTCGTTTTCCAGAACGCCTAGTTCAAGCGTTGCCCAAAGAAACATCAACCCCACGCGAACAGTCCCCTGCATGGCTACAAAATATACTGGCTCAACCCTCACCTAGAGATATACTGCTGCCTGGAGCATGGTTTTTAGGCTTAAGTGCTATTAGTGTGTTTTATCCAGCTGGAGGTGACACAATGCTACAGCTGGTATTGATTGTTGGTGTAGGAGTTAGTGTTTACTTTCTCAATTTCAAAGAAGGCAAATTTGGCAGATCTGTTTTATTAACTTTTCTGACTCTCATTGTTGGTTTAGTTAGTGGAGGATTGCTTGCCAGTTGGTTGTCTGCACAGCTCGCCTCTATTAACCTAGAACCAAATCAGTTTTCTACAGTAGTCAGTTTTATCTTTTTATGGCTGGTTAGTAGCTTTTTACGCTGATAAATTCATATTGATTATATAGGGGTGGGTGATTCAGAATCGAGTATCACCCACTTGCTATCTATCCTACTTGCTGTAGGGAGTTTTCTAGAACCAGGTTCACTGCACAACTGAAGTCTTTAACAATTAAGTCTGGCTGCTGGGACTCTAATTGTACGCGATCGCGGATACCACATTCCACTGCAATTACTTTTATCCCGTGTCTTTTTGCTGCCACAATATCGGCTTCCGTATCTCCAATCATCCAGGTATCATAAGCTGCTGGCAATTCTTCTAAAGCTCGTGACATTAGCAATGGCTTGTCTTCTACATCACGGGTTTTTATATAATCATTACTTAAACAATAACGGCGATTTTCTGGGAAAAAATCACCTAAATCGTACCGATTTAGAGCATAATTTAACTCCCTGACTCGGCGCATAGTCATAACTGCCAAATCTATACCCATTTGCTGAATTTTTAGCATGGTATTCACTGCACCCCATGCTAGACAGTCATACTGGAAGTAAGGTTGTGTGTGTACGGTTTGTCGCCGCATTTGGGAGAAGGTTTGGGCTTGGGCTTTATCCAACCCAGAAATAATTCCAATCTGTGTTTCCGGAACACGCGTTCGCTTTAGCTGCCAGAATTCCGCTTTTGTCAATTCTTTAACTGTTTGCTCCCGATGGCGGCTTTTTTCTAAACAAATTTGATAAACGCGATAATAACGTTCGGACACATCAATAATGGGACCATCAAAATCTGTAATTATTCTTAACATTTTTTGTAGTACTAATTTAATTAAATGTAAATTTAGTTAACAGATTAGCCCACTTACAGTTATCTTTTAGTTTTAAATATTTGATGAGTAAATTATGTATTACTAATGATTCGTAATAAAAAGTTAATTTATTGGTGAGAAATTTGAAGTCTAATGAGGACAGATATAGGGCTACGTGCTAGGGAATAGGGAACAGGGAACAGGGAACAGGGAACAGCAGGCTATCAAAGGTTTGATATGAAATCCGGATGAGAACGTTATCGCAAAAACCTCACCCCCTTCCCCTCGCTCGACCGATTAACCAGAGGGGTGTCCGTTGGCGTAGCGTGTCCGCAGGACTTAGGACGGGGTTAGGTGGCGACAATATGGTAAGTCTCACAAGCGGATTTGATATGATGATTTATAAATGTCCGCGCCTTAATTTAGTAGTGCCATACAAAGCAACAAAAAAATTGGATGGGGATTTAACCCCGACCAATTAATCAATTTAATCAATTTAATCAATGAGATGTTAGGCTTTAAGCAGTTGCAAATGTTTTGAATATGCCTTATAATTTGCAGCTACGACTATATTTTTTAACTAGTGTAGCGATCGCGGTAATAAGCTAAAATTTGCTCCATCTGCTGAGTAACATCTTGGGTATAATCAACCCGTAAACCAGCAATCTGGCTTTGTTGATAATCAAATTGTGAGGATGGCTGGGGAATTAATTCCACCTTCACCCCTTCTAATTGCCTTAAATGTGATGCTATCTCGCGGTAGACTGCTAAAGGTAAGTTGGTAAATTCAATTTTTTCCCTCGTCTCCATATTTATAAAGGTTCCATAAAAATAATTGCTTGTTTAGTTGACATTCTCCCCACGCCTATAAGGCGGGGGATTCCAATAATTACTCCTTGGGTTTTCTCTTTCTTAGACATACCTTACAACTATTTATCACTTATCGGCAGTACTTAAACCATTACACCGTTTTGAAAGAACCAATGAATGAGCTTAACTTAAATAGTCCCAGAGGGCATTATCTCCAACAGACTTACTAGGATATTTAACCTAGAGTTATCGTGTACCCCACGATACCTTTTGTAATGTTAACTAAGTATTGGTTTTTGTGGAATCTTCAGTTGATTTGGGCTCAACAGCATTTTCCCCTACCATTTTCGCAACTTCAATCCCATATTGTTCCAAAATTACCGTAGGTTCAGAACCTTCATTCATTTCAATGCGTTTGATCCACAGACCATTGGCTAATCTTTGTCCTACTTGCACATAACGGCTTGTAGATTCATCTGGAACTTTAATAATTGCTTGGGGTTCTTTACCAATTAATATTACCCCTGACACAGAAACAGCTTGAGCTAAAGTTGGTTGTGGCGGTGGTGGTAATACTGATACTAATTTTGGACTAGGAACCACCTGGGGTAGAACTTTTGGTAATACAGGAGTTAATTTTGGTTTCTTCTGTGTTGCAGCAGCAATAACTGTTTTATTTGTGGGTTTTGGTTTATTTGCGGGTTTTGACCTTTGAATTACTTTCCTAGGTTTTTTTTGCAGATTAACCAGAGTGGGCAAAACCGGAACTCTTTTTTTAGCGATCTTTACACCTGTTCTATTAGGTAGAATAGGGACTATTTGCCCATCAATTTTGGCAAATGGATCGGAACGGCCTTTAGATACCACTGCTTCCCGTTCCTTAGGATTTGTCAGTTCAATGAGATTAGATCCTTTTGAAGTAATTGTTAATGATTCATTTTTCTCTGGAATTACTGGATTTTTAAAACCTTGGTCAGGTATTTTTGGATTTTTTTTGGCTGTGTTAGTTGGTGCAGGGGGATTGCTAGATTGTTGCTCGCTTTGCGATGAACACGAAGCGATGACCAAAGATAAAATAGCAACTACCGTAATTTGGAAATATTTGTTGGAATATATGCCCATTAGCTGTTCTCAAAAGCTATAGGAAATTGTGTTGTGAAATCTACCAAATGAAATTTTTATCAAAGGTGAATTCCGATTCCTTTATAACCTAACTTTATGTATATTGATTGCCAATTTATGTAATTACAACCATAGTAAAACTAGAGTTCAAATGATTTTTGATATTAATCATCTGTCAAACTCATGATGTGTTTCAATGAGTCCACTCCTTTCTTGACTCTACGGGAAACTGTAACCACACTAATACCCAAACGATCTGCAACTTGTTTTTGTGTTAAATCCTGTAGAAACACAAACTCTAGAACTTCACGGGTTCTTTGTTCTAGTTGTACGAGTCCTTGTTGCAATCGGAGTCTATCTTCTTGGGCGAGTTGAAAACTACGATAACGGTGATCTGGAACTAGTTCTCCTAAACAGACAGAACCTTCCTCTCCATCTTGAATCGGTACATCGAGGCTTAGGGGGGAACGATTTGCCCATGCTAATTTTATTTCTTGCCATTCTCTTGTGGAAATCTCCAGGGCAGTGGCTAATTCCTCATCAGTGGGCTGACGATTGTATTTCTCCCGTAAAGAACGGGAAATCCCCACAGCTTGTTGTTGCAGTGCTAACCAACGTCGAGGGATGCGTACAGTAACACCTTTGTCTCGCAAATAATGTTGAATTTCACCACGAATGTAGGGAATGGCAAAGGAACTAAAAGCATGGCCTTTAGTAATATCAAATTTTTCAATTGCCCGAATTAAACCAAGGCAGCCTACTTGAAGTAAGTCATCATAGGTTTCATGGCATTGATTCATCCAATAATAAGCTTCTTTGCGTACAAGTCCAAAATTCAGTTTTACTAATTGGTTACGAATTTTTGCTGTAGGAGATTTCTGATATTCTCGCAACAACTGCCAAATTTCATGTTTCAGTTCGTTAGTAACTGTGGTTGGCATAGCACCGTGTATTAATTAAATTATTGGTAAAGAACACTTTTGACTATAGTTTTGCGAGCATATGCCCGCGCAAAAATTAGCTACCTTTTGGAAATTTTGGCTTGTATGATGTATAGCCATATCTCTGACAAAAGTTAACTTGACAACCCAATTAAAGTGAGTATGGAAGATGATTTTGTATTTGCTGTAGTTTTTTGTGACTACATAGAATCAAGATAGAAAAGTTGTTAGTAAAGTAAGAACCGAAATTGTACTTAATTTGAGTAATTGATAATGAAGTTCAGATATAAATGGCCAATAAAAAGTGTTTTTATTTGTTTATGTTATATTTTTTGGAGCTAATGCAAAGTTTTTGTTATATTAATTCAGCTTATCTTATAAAAGAAAAACCCCTGCTGGCGGTAGAAATAAGCCAGAAAGGGGAATCAAAATTTTACCTGCTACAAATTTGGTTTAAGCGTCGGATGGTTCTATACGGGCATAAAACAAACCACGAATTTTGACATCTTCGGGTTCGTCAGCACCTAAATCAGTATCAGAGGGTTGTATGCTCTCGAAAGTACCGGCTATTTCACCTGTAGAACTATCTACCTTGGCAACTGACATGGAAATTTCGCCGTCTAACACAGAAAAACGCTTGATATTGGCACTGGAGTATTCAGTGTTATCAGCTTCAGCAGGAAGAGCCACTGCATTGTCATAACCACTAGCCAAACCACGGCCCTTGGGATCTAGGAACGTAGCACCACGATAGGAAGGTACTCGGAAAGAACCTGTAAAATCAGTGGAAGTGTTAATGCTGGTTAAATTAGGCTGTGTTTTAGCTACTAAGCCTTTAATGGTAAATAAGAAAGGAATACTTTCGCCACCAGGAAGTCCGACTGTAATTGCTTGGAAATCAAGCCCATCTTTCTCTTCAAAGGTGAGACTATTGTCTTCATTAATATTTAAAGGACCTTCTATATTCAGCAAAGAGTAGGCTTTGGTTGAGAAACTTAATAATTTCCCAGGGACGAATTTTGCTTCTTGCCGCTTATTTACTGGTTCTTCTTTCACAAAGAAGTTAGTGGGTTCTAAACACATATCCCTAATAACGTAGGACTGACTACCATCAAGAGGGATAGAGCCACGACTAATTTCTGATAGCTGGGGACATTTATTCGCTAAACCACTACCTTTAATTTGTTCGTAGGTGAGAAACTCAGAATTAGCGATGTCGTCTGTGGGAGAAGCACTACAAGCGGTTAGAAAACCGATGCATACAGCAACGAGTGCAATAATTAGAGCACGAAACCTCATGGTCAACCTCAATCTCAATCTCAAAAATTAATATTTAAGTTGTAAAACTGAACTAAAGTGTTTATCTCTTGTGAGAATTTTCTCTCTAGAATAACTGCGCTATGCGAAGTTCGTTTCTGGTATACACCCTTTAGTGGTAGTAAAACCAGCAGTTTCACCAGAACCTCCGCGCCGAGGAAGCCCCTGGCTTTAGACATGGGGGTAAGGCGCGGGCGATTTTAATCGCTGTCCCCCTTTTGGGGTTGGATAAGTAGAGGAGTAGTACTTATCCATTTCCCTGTATGCCGGGAATCGCCTTGCTACTCCAGTAAAGTTAGCTTTGACAATGTTAGAGGTCGGTAACTGTCCAAACAGCACTTCCTTAACCCTTGTAGGGATGTTTAACTGTTCGGTTCTAGAGCAAGGGACTAGCTACGCATCCCTTGGTAGGTCTTCAACTCTTGCCTCTAACGTAGTTCAGTTAAGAACTTAGTCTGGTCAGATTAGGGCTTTTTCAAGCCCCCGCCTTTAGGCGTGGGGTTTCTGACTATTTGTGACATTTGGACGCGTTTTTTGAGTACGGTGCAACACACAACTCTATTAGGGATTACCTTTGAGAAGCTCCTCTGCCTGAAGGCGAGGGGATTCTCAAAGGATACGTTAGCGACGAGTTAAAACCGCGTCACGAAGGCTTCTTCTTAGCTGTCACCCAGATGTAAATCCGGGTGGGGTGAGTCAAAGCAATCCTACACACTCCACTTAGATCAAATATGCTTGCTCCCCATGAGCAAGACTTTTCTCAAAAAATACGCCCATTGCGAGGCAGGTTCGGACGCTGTGCGACGCGAGTTTCTGCCTGTATAGCGATTAGGTTTATCGTATCATCAAGCCGTCCCGTCCTTCTAAGACAGAGCTTGAATCCTATTAATTTTGGTCATTCAATTTTAGATTTTGGATTTTGAATTTTGAGAAACAGATAATCCGTTATCCGTTGTCTATTTTGGATTTACCGATTGACCCCATATCTAAAGCCAGGAGCCTGGGATAATGATAAAAATGCTTGTTCCCTACGAGCAAGACTTTTCCCAACAAATACGCCCCTTGCAAGATAGGTTATTGTAGCGATTAGCTCTATCGTATCATCAAGCCGTTAACCGAAGGACGGGGCTTGAATCCCATTAATTTTGCTTATTGTCCAGCCATTAATTGGGTTTTTCCATTGGTTAAGTTCCATAGAAAACAAATAGGGTAGAACAATTTAGATAAGTTTGATTAAATTTAGGTAGAATAACATCCTATGAACCAAGGTCTTAAAGTTGATTCTGAGAGTTTTAATCATCAGTTACAAGAGATAGTTGCTGCGGTACATAACGTGACCCAGGATTATCAAGGAGATGCGATCGCTCTCTTGGCTTTATTAAGGCAGTTAGAATATTTACATAGAGAAATACGCGATTATGCTTTTCAGAATAGTTTACCTAATAACCGCCAAGCACTTTATGCACTGCTCAAAGACATTGAATCCGAAGGCGGATGGCCTTATATAGAACGAATGAAATTACAAAAATTTTTAGTTAATTTATTACCAGATGACTGTAGTGAAAATACTGAAAATGGCTTAATTAGCGATCGGCCACCTAACTGATACCATTTTGGATTTTAGATTTTAGATTTTGGATTTTGCGGAGAGTTACACTAGTACTCCATTGCATTAGTTGGTGATGGTTAGGTAATATCATGTGCGGATGAATACTTATAAAACCTCACCCGCCTGCGGCACCCTCTCCTTATTAAGGAGAGGGTAAGAGAGGGTTGGGGTGAATCAAGCAGAAATTATAAGTAATTAAGCTAACATGAT
>JASJCX010000101.1 GCA_030065255.1 Calothrix sp. MO_167.B42
CGCTGAAAGCGTTCTCGCAGAGTAGGGAAGCAATCCCAAAGACCTTGTGTTCGCGGAGCGTGCCCGTTAGGGCTTATGCGTCGTTTCACTTCGTTCCACTCGCAATGACATACTATGGGTATGCCCCCGGACATGATATTACTTGTTTAAATAATCTGGCGTTTGTATCATGTCTTATGTTGGGAGACTTTAAACGGACGTGGAGGGATGGTAAGACTACCTCAGTAGCGCAACCCAAGGAAGCGTCAAGGAATCCTCGTCCTAAAGTCCGAGGAGGTATGTCAATAATAGTACTGCATACAAGATACAGGCTTGTAGTCGCTTTTTTCAGTAACTACAAGCCTATATCTTGTGTTTTACATATTCTAACTACTCTCAAATCTTTGGAGGATTATCCAAGAAATTTGGTGGAGGAGTAGAACGACCATTACGACCAACAGCTGGTATTTTCGTCATTTTATCTTTAGCAGTACCATTACCCCTGTCAGTCACGGAATTTTCATCACCCTTATGCCCATTGGGTACGCGCAATGATGGATGATCGAAGGGTGCTTTTTCATAGCGGACTCGCTCATCGGTGAGTGCTTTGAGGAAAGCGACCAAATCAGCTCTATTTTGAGCACCCTCAGAGCCATTTAGTAGGTTATCAGTCTTCAGGGTTCCAAGTGGATTTGTTACGATTCTACCATCTAAGACAAGGAGACCAGTATTGGGGAGACCACTACCAAAGTTACCGCCACGAGCATAAAATTCGACTACTTGCTCCAGACTCAGTAAACCGCCGTCATGCATATATGGAGCCGTGAGTTCTATGTTACGGAGTCCACTTGATTTGAAACTTCCTGCACCATCACTACCAAGATCATCTGTGGGTTTGGTTACACCAATGCGGAAGAAGCCACCTCCATCAAAATTTTGTAAACTACCGTTGGAAAGACGCACCGAAGCAATAGTGAATTCTGGAGCGACATGGCATGCATTACATAAATTATTGTTAAACAAAGCCATACCTCTTTGTTGTGCCTGGCTCATGGCACTGGTATCTCCTTCCATAAACTTGTCAAAAGGCGTTTCGTCAGACACAAGGGTCGATTCGTACTCTTGTACTGCTAAACCGAAAAACAAGGAGAAGTTATGCTCCATTAGGGTGTATTCGTTGTTCTTCTTTGGACCGCCTGGTTGCCTGACTACCTCTGTTTCACCAGTCTCCTCATCTTCGCGGATAATGTAATTTCCTGATTTCCACCATTTATTCCGAAACGCTTTCTTAATTAGCTGCTCATAGCTTTTTTGCTTCAGACCATTTGCCGGGAATCTGCTGTCAGAACCTAAAACACTGTCGTCCGCAGCTACAAGTTGCTTTCCTAAAGGTCTGAGCATACGTAACTTCTTACCTCTCTTCCTCCATCTTTTCCTCCGTTTCTTTCGTTGAACAATCTTATCACCTACGTTGTGAAGCTCACGACCCTCAGAAGACATCTCAATAGAACTGAGTGGTGGTCCTACAGCCTGGGAAGCTAGAGAAGAATTTTCTAGCTGAATTTTCACTTTTTCCAAGCCATTTGCTGTTTTTTGGTAAACATAAGCGTCGTCACTCCCGGAGATATCTTTACCATTGAATATGTCCTTTGCACGGCCATCCCAAAACTGGAATTTGTTGAAGACTGCATTAATCACCGTCGGTGTATTGCGTGGCTCAACTCGACGGGTATTGATACCGTTGACGTTAAAAACATCATCATTGACAACCTCAACTTTCTCCCTGTCATTCCGTTTAATCTTGACAAACTTAGTCTTGAACACACCTTGGGAAGAAGCTACATCATTAGTGGTTCTCTCAACATTGCTTCCACCCTCACCATTTTCGCCATCGGTTATGGGCTTAAGTGGATCGACTAGTTTATGAAATGGAAAATCTGCCTGGGCGAGTTGGTAGTTGGGACCACCTACTTGGAAAGTTGTATCTTTGAGTTCAGCTAAAGTACCAGGATTAATCTGATTCTTAGATCTGTTATCTGCTCCTGCATGGAAGTGACAAGTAGCACAGGAAGTCTTATTATCGCTACCAATGTTGACATCCCAGAAAAAGGCTTTTCCTAACTTGGTTAGAGCTGTTTCGTCTTTAACAAATTCCCCCAGATTGTCAGGCTTGGGAATCGCTACATCCTTGAGGGATTGTGGGGATGTAGTTTGCGCTGACACAAAACTTCCACTAGCAATCGCCACGGAAACTATGACAAAAATTGCTAGAGGGCGGGTCAGTCTTGCCGATTCTACTATTTTCAACTTAAATTGTATGTAAAATAAAACACTTAAAAACAGTAGAAGTATTATTCCTATTGTAAGATTTGTAAACATCCTTACTTAATACGTAAATATTCTTACTTAACGTCTTGACAAATTTCTGTTTGTATAGCACCCATCTATTCTATATCAATGCTCGTAAATTTCTAGAGGTCATTGATAGTAAGGCATCATGTCAAAATTTCAGTTGTACAAATTTCACTTAGATGAAACTTGTTCACGTTATTTTTATACAAGCCTTAATTACTATACTGCTATATTACTAGAATAAGAGTCAATGTTAATTTATATTCAATATCAGTTGCATCAAATACAAGTGTTTAAAATGCTATTCTTATAGCTAAAAGGTAATTTCATCGACAAGTGTACTTGATTAATTTGATAAAATGTAATATCAATTAACATAATTAAAATTACTCACATTATAAAAAAACAGGGTTGTCAAAAAAAAATTGCGATCACGTGATTCTACTAAAAGTGCGTATTATCTAGCAACTTGCAGCAACCTTGTTTAGTCTAAATTTTCACCTGGAAATAAATGAATTTGTTAAAGTACTGTAAGTCTTTATATATCATGTTCGCTTAAACAGTTATCACAAAAAGCTCACGCAAAGGTGCAAATGAGTCTGCATTTATTTTTATCATAACTAATTAAGCGAACCTGATATGAGGGACGCTACGCGAACAGACCTTTTTTAATTTTCAATTCCTTAACTGAAAATTAGAAATCTAAAATTCGGTGAATTTATTCTTCAGGGGGTTATTATTTTTTATTCATTTAGCAAAAATAATATTTCTTAACTATTCAAAGCTGGAACAAGGGGTAAATTAGCATCTTGCTCCACACTATTCATATTCTCGGGATTAATTTCTCCGGTATTCAAAAATCTTAAAGTTTCTTGATATAAACTCTGCCAAAAAATATTGGTCATGCCTTGACTGATGACATTTGGTTCGGCAAAAGGATGGGGAACTAAATCACCTTTCTGATAAATAAAAAAACGATGTCCCTTTTGTTCACCACCAATATCATTGAAAAAATTCTTATTAGTGTCAATATGGGCTGCATCTTCATTTTCTGTAAGTACCATCAATGTTGGGACTTTTTGCAAAGCTTTGACATTTTTTGCTGAACGCACATATGCGCCATATTTTGCCGATGCAGTGAGGGCACCCACGGGAAAACTTTCATCAGGATTCCAGCTTTTTTCATATATATCCAGTGGGCCGGTTAAATGAATATACCGTTCCATTGTGGCCTCATACAACTTCAACAAAGGTGCATAGGTGACAACCTTTGTCACACGCTCTGGCTTATCCGCAGCTAAACCTAGGGCGATTGCACCTCCAACTGATAATCCAATCACATAAATTCGTCCCGGCATTTCATCGAGTTCAGCCAATCTTTGCCGCGCATCAGTTAAGTAATCCATATGATTGGAATTGAAATAGCGATCGAAATCCGGGTCTTGATCTCTTTCAATTGCTGGGACAATATCTATTAGTCGTGGTTCAATCAACAATAACCGCGATATTAAGCTCACTTGCTGTATTGCCGAAGGACGCAGAAATTGATTGGGATTTTCAGGTAAATTTTGAATAAAATTCATCAAAACTCGGTCTTTTTGCACTTTTTCCCGTAATGGGTTGAGAATTTCTGGTTTTAAGTCAATTTGACACCAATACTTATCCGGTGGCTGTAGGGTATGATTGGCTAAGTTAGCCTGGTAATAATTAAAACCATTGGCAAACAAGTAATCGGAAAGTTCTTTGAGCTGGGTGGGTTTGGCACTGAAGCCGTGAAATATAATTACTGTACCGCGTATTGGCTTTCCTGGTTCGTGAAAGCCATAATAGGGGGTTGAGCCGGGTCGGAAATTGGGGTTTGATTCTACACTTTGAATATAAGTATTTATGCGTGCTTGGGTACGGTTGATTTGCTCAGGGGTGGGGGTGACAGTAAATTCTAAATTAGTAGTCATGGGTATTTAAACTTGTAGTGTTTATCTTGTAGTTTTTATATATATGCATCATGACTATTGTATCTAATTACGCAATATCCCTTACTTTTGCGTTCACATTTGTAATAAATCACTGAGTCAAATTAAAGATAAAACCTCACCCCGGCTAAAGCCACCCCTCTCCTTATTAAGGAGAGGGGAAGGGGTGAGGTTAAGTCTTACATTTAACTACACCTACCCACTTATAGATTTCTTTGGCTTGTTCACGAAGTATAGATTTCCGACTTTTTTCAAAAATCGAGGAGTTGAATGGGGAGATAGTTACAAAAAGCGTTGCGATCGCATAAAAATTGGATGAAAAAATTGGGCATTGCTGAATTAAGGGATGATATCGTTTCCGTTTGTATCGGAATTATTTAAATTTCCTTCTTCTCCCTCTGACTCTGCGCTCTCTGTGCCTCTGTGGTTTTTTATCATTCCGATGTAACCGGATTTGATATGAATATGAGTAGTACAATCATCTTGTCTGCCTTATAAATAAAAGGGACGGGCAAGATGCCCATCCCACAAAACTATCCAAATTTTCACGCAATTATGCAATATAAAATTGTATGAATTTATGCCAAAGCTGGCGCACATATCAAAGGCTAACTGAGGTGAAAATATCACCATTGTATATTTTTGCGGATTTTACGGTTACATGATTGTATTCAGAATACGGAAACGTTTAAAATACACACAATCACTCCAGCCATTCCCATGATGACAACATCCAATATTCAACTCACCATTTCCCTCTCAGAACTGGGTTTAGACGCAGAAGAATTGCAAACGGAAATAGAAACCTTGCTCCCTCAAATTAAAGAAGTAGATGGGGTAGAGGATGCAAATTTAGTGGAGGCTAAGGAAGCCCCCCGAGGCGCAAAGGCTTTTGGGGGTTTCTCTTTGGGAATGTTAGAAACAATTATTAACCCAGGATATATTAAAACTGTTTTTGGGTTCCTGCGCGATCGCTTTGGCAATAAAACCATTAAACTAGCACTGAAAGCTCCTGACGGTAGGGAGATAAATCTGGAAGCCAGCAGTAGAGAGGAGTTTGGTTTTGCGATGGAGCAAGCTCAGAATTTTCTCAACAATACTAAAGGTGAGTAGGATGGGGGGATGGCAAAGGTAGCATTGCTGATTGGGGTAAGTGAATATGAACCGGGATTAAATCCCCTACCAGCCTCTGTTAAAGATGTGGAGGCGATGCGACGTGTTTTGGTAAACCCAGAAATGGGTGATTTTACTGATGGGGATATCACGGTACTCACAAATCCCCAGCCAGAAAATATCAGATATGCCATCTATCATTTATTTGCTAATCGCCAGAAGGATGACTTGCTGTTATTTTACTTCTCTGGTCATGGGATTAAAGATGACAGGGGCAATCTTTATTTTTCCACCCGTGCTACTAGAAAAGATAATGGCAAGTTGGTAACGCCTTCGGCTGTTGCTGCTAGTTTTTTACATGAAAATATTAATGATAGCCGTTCCCAAAGACAGGTAATTATTCTAGACTGTTGTTTTAGTGGTGCGATCGCTCAAGGGATGAGGGTGAAGGATGATGGTAGTGTTAATGTGCAAGCACAGTTAGGGGGTAAGGGCAGGGCGATTCTTACTTCTTCTACTTCTACCCAGTATTCCTTTGAGCAAGAAGGCTCTGAACTGTCGATTTATACCCGGTATTTGGTGGAAGGGATTGATACGGGTGCAGCAGATATAGACGGGGATGGTTGGATTTCTGTTGATGAGTTGCACGAGTATGCTGGTAGCAAGGTAAAAGAAGCTTCCCCAGCTATGACTCCTAAATTTTACCCGGTGGAAGAAGGGCATAAAATTTTGCTGGCAAAGTCTCCTAAAGATGACCCCAGGGTAATATACCGTCAGGAAGTAGAAAAGCGCATTCGTAAGGGTCAGTTTTCCATTCCTGCCCGTCGTCTACTAAATTCACTGCGCCAAAAGTTACAATTGGAGCGTGAAGTTACTGAAGCAATTGAAGCGGAGGTTAAACAGCCATATTTAGATTATCAGCGCAAATTAACAGAGTATGAGCAAACTTTGCAGGAGACAATTGCAGAGGAGCCAAATCTGAGTGAAAATACCCTCAATGATTTGAGAGACTATCAGCAACATTTAGGATTGAGGAATGAGGATGTAGCTGCTATAGAAGGGAAAATAATCGGTCAACAAAAACCTTCTAAACCTGATATTAAAGCAACTGCCGTTAAAAAATCTCCTCCAACAAAACCAGCAAACCAGTTTAATTTTGACATCATAACTGTAAATGCTCAGGGAGAAACTATTAACACCCGTCCAGGAAGTGCGGAGTTTTTTCCAGAAGACTTGGGTAGTGGTGTAATGTTAGATATGGTGGCGATTCCTGGTGGGGAGTTTGTCATGGGTTCCCCAGAGAATGAACTAGAAAGCAGTAATGATGAAAGGCCACAGCACAATGTCACTATCCAACCCTTTTTTATGGGTAAATATCCAGTTACCCAGGAACAGTATGAAGCAGTTATGGGTGAAAATCCCTCCCATTTCCAAGGTAAAAAAAGACCTGTTGAATGTGTAAGTTGGGATAATGCGGTGGAATTTTGTGCTAAAATATCATAAGATGAGTGGAAAAACCTATAGCTTGCCCAGTGAAGCAGAATGGGAATATGCCTGTAGAGCAGGAACTAATACTCCATTCTCTTTTGGTGAAACCATTACCACTGACCTAGCAAACTATCACGGGGATTACACCTATGGTTCTGCTCCAAAAGGTCAGTATCGCAAACAAACCACAGATGTTGGTAGTTTCCCAGCCAATGCCTTCGGTTTATATGATATGCATGGAAATGTATGGGAGTGGTGTCAAGACACATGGCATGAAAACTACGATGGTGCGCCAAATTATGGCAGTGCTTGGATAGATGAAAATGGTAATAATTCTTTACGAATGCTGCGCGGGGGTTCGTGGCTCAACGCTCCGAGGTACTGCCGGTGCGCGTATCGCGTTAGGGGCGTGCGTGACGACTCGAACGACGACTTCGTCGGGTTCCGGGTTGTCGTCGTTGGCCCCAGGACTTCTTAGCCCTTTAGACTTTAACCCTTTTGCTCTTTACACTTCTTAACTTTTCCCTCTATTCGCGCGAAGCGCGAAATTTTTATTTTTTTTAGATGCTTGATGAGCGATTTACCCATTATACAGTAGGGGTAGGTTGGGTGAAACGAAGTGAAACCCAACAATCATATTGACAACTACGCCAGTTTTTATTTTCAGGCTTAACTAGTAATGATTTAATCAAGTGGTATGTTCTAGATAGCTCCCTGACTGATTCAAAAAGTCGGGGTTCTGCATGATGTGCGATGGGAAGTAGAAACAGATTTAATATACCCTTGAAAATATATGTTTTTAACCGCATAATTAATGAGTTGGGTTGTTGAATTTCATCGAGATTTTGAGCCTGAGTTTGATGCTTTACCAGAAGAAGTGCAAAACAAGTTATTTGCCCGTGCTAGTCTTTTAGAAGCTTTCGGTTCTGAATTGGGAAGACCTAATGTTGATACCCTAAACGGTTCCCGACATAGGAATATGAAAGAATTGAGGTTTAAAGCAGCAGATGGTGTTTGGCGTGTTGCATTTGCATTTGACCCCAGACGGCATGCAATATTACTAGTTGCAGGCGATAAATCAGGTGGTAATGAAAATCGTTTTTATAAGCAAATTATTAAAACTGCTGATGCTAGATTTGATGAACATTTAGCCTACCTAAAAACTCAGGAAAGAGAAAAGGAAAAGTAATTTATGGGCAAAACTTTGAAAGAAAAATTACAACAATTATCACCAGAAAGACGGGAAAAAATTGTAGAAGAATCCAATCTGTTAATTGCTGAGGAAATGACAAGACAGCAATTAAGACAAGCACTGAAGCTGACTCAAGAACAAATGGCAGAACTTTTACAAATTGACCAAGAGAATATTTCTCGACTAGAACAACGCACCGATTTGATGCTTTCAACTTTGCGGAAATATGTTGCTGCAATGGGAGGAGAATTAAAGCTGACTGTGGAATTTCCCAATCGCCCACCTGTTACCTTAGTAGGTATTTCTGAAATTGAAGAATCAGAGTAAGCCTACAAAATCCCCTCAATTTTACGCTTAATCACTGCTTTCGTTTGTTCTCTACCCTCTTCCGTATTGGGAAAATTATACTTAACCCCATTAGGATTGCGACGACTCATCAAAGCACGCAAAGCTTCCCAATCTTCCCTATGTTCTAATACATAAGCTCTTAATTCAGCCTTACTCATTGTTTCAAAATTCGGTTTCATTTGACAAAAACTCCTTATTTTCTCTGCGTCTGGAGCGCCTGGAGCGTGAGCTTGAATGATAAGTTGTTCAAGCGGACATGATATGATAACTGACAAATTAACCGCTTCGTTGTGATTCCACCTCGGAATTAATTCCGAGGCTCATAAAAAAAGTCTACTAAAGTAGACTAAAAATATTCTGGGATTTTCATCTTAGGTGAGAGGAATGGCTACTTGACTATCTGTGTGATACTCTTCCAAGGTAAAGGAATCTACCTGAATCGCATCATTCCTTACCATCTGCGCCTCATAAACTAACTCCGCTTCTTTCCTACTAATTAACCCCGCGACTAAAGCTTCCGTAATTAACTGTTCTGGCCTTTTCTGTGGTAACTTACCTGTACGAATGCCATATTTAATCTGCTTGATAATTGGTTCAGCTTGGGATGACAGCAAGAATGCTTTCTCCAACCTTCCCAAGGCTTCCTCTTCAGAAGTAGGAATATAAATACCACGAGTAAGTCTATCTCTCTGTTCCCCTGGAGTTTGCAAACTACGAGCAACTTTGCTACCAATTTTATCTGCGGGTAGGGTACCAATGGGACTCATGCGCCACCACCAACCGGCAAGTCGCAACAATCGACCAATAAATGACACAGACCAATTTTCACAAATTCCTACCAAGCCTTGCTGAATCTGAGCAAAACTATATTCCATCGCCCAATGCACAAAAGGCAAGTCTTCTTGTTGACAACCTTCCTCCTCAAATCTACGCAGGGTCGCCGTTGCTAAATACATCCAGGACAGAATGTCAGCAAAGCGTCCCGTGAGGTTTTCTCGTCGCTTCAGAGTTCCGCCAAAGCTAAATAAAGCTAAATCTGCAATCAAGGCAAAACTCGCAGATGCCCATTCCAGTTTGCGATAATATGGCGCTGTTACTCCCCCCACAAAAGGAAGAGCTAAATAACCACGAAAAATACTGAGCAATCTTGTCCGAAAAATATTGCGTATAGTTAAACCGAGGTGATGCCATAAAGCACGATCAAAAGCCTGAATATCTCCTCGTTCTAAAGCCTCAATTTCTTGATAAACGTAGGGATGACAGCGAATTACTCCTTGACCAAAAATCATCATGGTGCGGGTGAGAATATTTGCCCCTTCCACGGTAATGGAAATGGGAATAGCTGTATAAATATTCGCTAATAGGTTTCTTTCCCCCCGACAAATGCCCGCACCTCCCATGATGTCCATACCATCATTGATTATTTGACGGGAAAGTTCCGTCAGATTGTATTTTGCGATCGCGGAAATTACTGCCGGTTGTTCTCCTTTATCCACCGCACCACAGGTATAAATCCTGGCTGCATCCATCAGATAAGTTAAACCACCAATCCTGGCTAAAGGTTCCTCAATTCCCTCAAATTTACCAATGGGTAAACCAAACTGCCGTCTGACTATAGTATATGCCCCTGTAACCCTTGATACCAGCTTCGCCACTCCTGTACAAGTAGCCGGGAAACTAATACCCCTACCCCCAGCAAGGGACTGCATTAACATTTTCCAGCCTGCACCAGCTTGTTCTACACCGCCAATAATCTGGTCAATGGGAACCACCACATCATGCCCTTGGGTGGGAGAATTGTAAAAAGGTACACCCATGGGGTCATGTCTTCTCTGCAAAACCACCCCTGGCGTATCCGTAGGAATTAGGGCACAAGTAATACCCACATCTTCCCCTTTTCCTAAGAGATTTTCCGGGTCTTGCAACTTAAAAGCCAATCCTAACAAAGTTGCGATCGCACCTAGGGTAATATAACGTTTGTTCCAATTCAACCGCAGATATAGTTTACCATCTTTTTGAAACACCACCCCCGATGACTGAATACTAGCCGCATCCGAACCGGCATTTGGTTCCGTCAGGGCAAAACAGGGAATTTCCTCTCCCCTAGCCAAGCGGGGTAAATAGTAGTCCTTTTGTGCAGTAGTTCCATAACGTAGCAACAACTTTGCCGGGCCCAGGGAATTAGGTACACTCACAGTAGCCACATGGGTAAACGAACGGGATGCTAACTTTGTCATCACCGTACTATAGGCAAAATTAGAAAATCCCAAACCTCCATATTCCTGGGGAATCATCATGCCAAAAAACCGTTCCTGCTTTAAATACTCCCATACCTGGGGTGGTAAATCCTGGCGACGGTAAATTTCCCAATCACTTGCCATTTGACAAACCTTCTCCACAGGACCATCTAAAAACTCCTGCAACTCCCGCGTCACCTGGGGATAGGGCTCCTTCTTAATCCTCTGAAAATCAGGCTTACCGGAAAAGAACTCACCATCAATCCATACAGTCCCCGCTTCAATCGCAGCCCGTTCCGTATCCGAAATTTTGGGGAGAATATTAAACTTTTTTATACCCTTAACTACCAGGAAAGTAACAAGCGATCGCCTGAGCAGGGGAATATTCATTACCACGGTTACCGCCGTAAACATTACCAACAGCCAAATAGGTGCATTGACCATAGCTAATACAGCCAGGCTATATAAGGACCATACCCATAGAGGCACTCCCACATAACCCAGGATTAACAGCAGTATAAGTACAGAGAGAATTTGTAAAAAAATAATCATAATTTACCACCAAATAAATTTGATAATGAACCGCAGAGGCGCAGAGAACGCAGAGAAAGAAAAAGAGAGGATAAATTAGCCGACAAAATTAATGTGATTGATTAGTAGACGCAAGACACAGTTACAGCTTTACTCTTTCTTCTCTGCGCCTCTGCGCCTCTGCGTGAGTTTTACAAACATTCCAACACAGCAGCAGCCCCCATCCCACCACCAATGCACATAGTAATCAACCCATAACGAACACCACGACGCTGCATTTCATGTAGAATAGTTGCAGTTAACCTTGCCCCCGTACAACCCAAAGGATGACCCAGGGCTATGGCACCACCGTTGACATTAATAATCTCCTCATTTAGCCCCAACTTGCGAATCACCGCCAAACTCTGAGCCGCAAAGGCTTCATTGAGTTCAATCAACCCAATATCATCCAAACTTAAACCGATTTGCTGCAACACCTTCGGTACAGCCACAACCGGACCAATACCCATAACTTCCGGTGGCACCCCCGCCACTGCAAATCCCAGTAACTTACCCAAAGGTTGTACGCCGAGTTTATCCACCATCTCCCCACTCATAATTACCGCCGCCGCCGCACCATCGGAAGTTTGGGATGAGTTACCCGCAGTTACCGTACCATTCAGGCGGAATACGGGTTTCAATTGTGCCAAAGCCTCTAAACTAGTATCGGGACGGGGCCCTTCATCCACTTGGAATACCTGCTCTACCTCCTGGGGCTGACCATCAATATAGAGAGTTTCACTTACAATTAAAGGTATAATTTCTGGCTCAAATTTTCCCTGTTGTATGGCTGCTAAGGCCCGTTTGTGCGATCGCAAAGCAAAGGCATCTTGGTCTTCCCGGGAGATATGATATTCTTGGGCGACGTTTTCGGCGGTAATTCCCATGGTACAGTAGGCTTGGGGAGCCTGGGCAATCATTTCTGGGTTGGGGGCTAAGTAGTCTCCCCCCATGGGTATTAAGCTCATGGATTCGGCACCACCGGCAACTATGATGTCTGCATGTCCTGCGACAATTGCTTGGTGCGCCATGGCGATGGTTTGGATTCCTGAAGAACAGAAGCGGTTGACGGTGCAACCGGCAACGGAGTCTGGTAATCCTGCCCTTTGGGCTATGACTCGTCCGAGATTAAATCCTTGTTCGGCTTCTGGGAAGGCACAGCCGATGATGATGTCGTCAATTTGTGAGGGTTGTAGGGTGGGGATGCGTTGGATGGCGGCTTTGACTACGGTTGCTCCCATGTCGTCTGGGCGCATGTGGCGTAGGGTGCCTCGGGGGGCTTTTCCTACGGCTGTCCGCACGGTGGAGATGATGTAAGGTTGTTTCATTGTTGGTTTACCAGGTTTGGGTTCAAGGGTTCGCGCAAAGACGCAAAGGTGCAGAGGAAGAGAGAAGAGAGAGGAGAGAAGGAACCGGAATACAGAGGATGATTTCCAATCCAAAATCTAAAATCTAAAATCCAAAATTGTATTAGTTGCGTAGTGGTTTCTTTGTCTTCAACATATGGGCTATTCTTTGTTGGGTTTGGGGTTGTTGGAGTAGGGGGATGAACATTTCTCGTTCGAGTTGCAGTAGGTAGTCTTCATCCACGAGGGAGGGGGCTGAGAGTTCGCCGCCTGTGATGACGTAGGCTAGGCGATTGGCGAGGTAGCGATCGTATTGTGTGATGTATCCTCCTTGTTGTAAGGTGCAGGCTGCGTGTTCTAAGATGGCTCTGGCGGGATGGCCGAGTACCATGATGGGATTACGGTGGGGTGGTATGTACCCTATTTTGTCTAAGCAGATGACTTCCTGTTTGGCAATATACAGGCGGTTGTCGGCGTTCATGACGATTTTGGTATCGGCTGGGAGAAAGCCTAGTTCTTGGGCTTCGTAGGCGCTCTTGGAAACTTTTGCCGTGCCGATGGTTTGGAATGCTTGGGTGAGGAAGGGTTGGATATGATGGGCGGATGCTGTGGCGGCGCGATTTGCAGCCCATGTGGCCATCCGCATGATACCGCCAGCGCCGGGAATCAGTCCTACGGCGAGTTCTACTAGTCCGATGTAGGTTTCGGCGGCTGCGACTATGTGGGGACAAGCCATGACTAATTCACAACCCCCTGCTAAGGCTCGTCCGTGAATGGCGGCTACGATGGGTTTGGGGAAGTAGTGAATCCTTTGTAGGAGGGATTGAAATGTGACGATGAGGTTAACAATGGGTTCGATGCCTGATTGTGCTAGCATTCCCATTTCTGCTAGGTTGGCTCCAGCGGAGAAGTTGACACCTTCGTTACCAATTACTAATCCCCGGAAATCCCCGGTTTCGATCATGTTTAGGGTGTGGGTGAAACCTTCGATGACTTTCAGGCTGAGGGTATTACCTTTGGAACGAAATTCGTATAGGGCAACTCCGTCCCCTAAGTCTAGTAATGCAGCTTCGGAGTTCTCCCACAGGATATGTTTGGGGTCGGATTTGATTACACTCAGTTTAATGTCATTTTCTATGGGGGTGTCTTCCCATTTCCATGTTTTTACCCAGTCTGGGGTGGAGATACCATGTACTTCCATATCAGCCAAAACTGTCTCGAATCCTAGGATATGCCATATTTCAAAGGGCCCTAGTTCCCAGCCGAATCCCCAGCGCATTGCTCTGTCAATATCTGCGGGGTTATCGGCAATTTCCGGAATCCGCTGGGCGCTGTATGCCAATACTTTAAGAATAAACCCTCGGAAGAATTTACCGGCACGACTTTTGTCTTGATATAAAGCTTGTAAGCGTTGGCCTAAATCTGGTATTTTAGCGATCGCTTCTATATTTCCCAAGTTCATGGGTTTGGCTGATTCGTAAGCTAGGGTGACGGGATTAATGGAGAGAATTTCTTTACCTTGTTTTTTGTAAAATCCTTGACCTGTTTTTGCTCCTAATGTGCCTGTTTCTACTAGTTTATGCAGTAATGGGGGGACGTGGAACATATCCCGGTTTTCGTCATGGGGAATGGCAGGGTAGAGGTTTTTCGCCACATACATCAGGGTATCTAATCCTACTAAGTCTACGGTGCGGAAGGTGGCAGATTTGGGCCTACCAACCATAGTTCCAGTGAGGGTATCAATCTCTTCAATGGTATATCCGCCATTATCGGTATTCGTTGCTGCCTGGATAGCGAGCATCATTGCATACATCCCAATGCGATTACCAATGAAGTTGGGGGTATCTTTAGCTACAACCACTCCCTTACCCAGATATAAACTAGCAAACCATTCCATCCTTTTTAGTACTTCTGGGGATGTATGGGCTGTGGGAATTAGTTCTAGTAGCTTGAGGTAGCGGGGTGGGTTAAAAAAGTGAGTGCCTAAAAAGCGGTTGCAGAAAGACTCGGAGCGTCCTTGGGCAATTGTATGGATGGGTAAACCACTGGTATTTGTGGAGACAATTGTGTCATCGCGGATGGTATTCTCTACCCGTGCCATTAGTTGCTGTTTGATGGTTAAATTTTCTACCACAGCTTCAATTACCCAATCCACATCAGCAAGGTAATGGAAATGCTCGTCAAAGTTCCCCAGAGTAATTCTGTGAGCGGTTTTATCTGTAAAAAATATGGGGGGAGATTGCTTTTTTGCTTTTTTAAATGCGGTTTCTACTAATTTATTTTTATATCCATTTTTGGCAGGAATATCGAGTAAATATACGGTTAATCCAGCATTAGCTAGATGGGCGGCTATTTGGGCACCCATCACCCCTGCACCAAGAATTGCGGCTGTTGTAAAAGGTTTAAACATAATTTCATTCTCCCTTATGATGCTGGTGTAATATCGTTTCCGTTTGTATCGGAATATTTAAATTTCCTTCTTCTCCCTCTTCTTCTCCCTCTTCCTCTGCGCTCTCTGTGCCTCTGTGGTTTTTTTAATCATTCCGGCGTAACCGGATTTGATATAATATCTTCTATGCGTCTTTGCGTGAGATAAATCAAGAATTCAAAGACTTCGCAAAGGCCGGGCATGAAGCTTGAGGAATAGAAGGACAAATAGATGCTAAAATATCTTCTGTTCCTACTTTCCCATCACCATTTTTCTGATTTTTAGAGTCTTTAACCTGGTTATAGATGGCTTGTATTTGCGGAGAAAATACCTCTAACACTTTTACCCGTATCAACTCCCCCTCAGGGTTTAACATTCCATTTTCAACGGTGGGGATGAAATTAATCAGTTGAAAACGTTTTACAGTTGACCAATAGGGTAAGTGACAATTAGCTTCGTCAACTAGTGTCTGATAGAGGGCGATAATACAAGGGTGGTTGAATAACTCCTCTGTTGGTAAGTTAATCCCCATGGTTTGTGCGATTAAACTTAACTGCTGTAAATCAGGGAAAATTAACATGGCACAGAATTTACGTTCCGAACCTACCGCGATCGCGTATGCTATAAGGGGAGATTGTTGGAGTTTTGTTTCTAATGGTTCTGGGGTGACGTATTTACCTGTGGACAGTTTAAAGCGACTTTTCTTTAATCCTGTAATCTTCAGGAAACCCTCTGGGGTAAATTCCCCCAAGTCCCCCGTATGTAACCATCCTACACTATCAATCAATTGTTTGCTGGCTTGTGAATTTTTGTAATATCCTTGGGTGTTATAAGGTCCCCGGATGAGAATTTCCCCATCCTCGGCTATACTAACCTCTACCCCAGGTAAGGGCACACCTACGGTGCCAGCACGATTGAATTTACCACGATTGCAGGTAACAGCTGAACTTGTCTCTGTTAAACCATAACCTTGCAAAATCTCCATTCCTGCTGCTGCAAATAGGTTAGCCACTTCTGCTTTTAAGGATGCTCCGCCACTGACGAGGTATTTAATCCGACCACCAAATAGCGATCGCCACCGTGAAAATACTAGTCTATTTGCTAATTGCAACATCTGGGCATATATTCCTGTGGGCGGTTTTCCCAGTTCGTATCTTTGAGCCAGTTTGAGCGCCCAATCGAACAATAGAGACAGGGGTCGATTTTTTTTCCTTTGCTTCTCTCCTGTTTCTAGCAGCTTGTCATAAACCTTTTCTAGTAATAGGGGAACGGTGGCGAAAATAGTCGGATGAACTTGTTGCAGATGTTTAAGAACTCGTTTAGGGGTGCTAAAGTAAATGCTATGTCCATAGTATATGTGCCCATATAATAGGACGCGAGCAAAAACATGGGTAAGTGGTAAAAAACACAGGACAACCTCTTGGCCACCATATGCTAAATTATTGCCAGTAAACATTGCTAGGGCATTAGCGCAGAGATTTTCATGGGTGAGCATGGCTCCCTGAAGTTCCCCTGTAGCTCCAGGAATATAAATGATGGTAGCTAAGTCTGTTGCTGCTATGGATGAACAAGAGGCAGGGGGGAAGGGGGCAGGGAGCAGGGGGAATACCTCCTGTGCACTACCTCTTCGTGAAGTTTGCATCCTTCCCCTAGCACGAATCTCTGCTAAGGAGAAAACTTGGATGCATTGGGGAAATTCGGGACATGGTTTTTCTCCACCCATGGGGGAGCAAAATTCGGGAATGCATAAACATAGTTCCTGGGGAATTTCCTTGGCTTCCCTATTTCCATCGCTCCACGAACAGATTAATTGTTGTCTGCGTATTTCCTGCCAATTTTCGGGGACATCAACCACAACTACCGTATGTAAATCTGCGGTATCCCAAAGATAAGGAACTAATTGATAAAGCAAGTCTAGGTTAGAGATAATAAGTACCTTGGCTTCTGAATGTCGCAGAATAAAAATAATATGTTCAATAGTTTGGGTGATATCAATTGGCACATCGACTAAACCTGCCAATAGACAACCCATGTCAGCTATACAGAAGTTGATATCGCTGTGCAATAATAAAGCGACGGGATTGCCTGTTTCTAACTGCAAATCCCTTAAACCCAATCCTATTTCTGATGCAGCTATCCGCAATTCCTGATTAGATAAGGATTTCCACCCTGTTTGCGTCCATTGGTTGAGAGCATGGGAATTGGGATAATCCTCACATACCCTATGCAACAAGGAAGGTAATGTCCACCCCAGAATCAATTTTCCAGAATCCGGTGGTGCTCTGTAAATTTTATTGGAGCAATACATATTTTTAAAGAAGAATTTCCTACCCTTCTCCTCTGGTGATAATCAATTTTGGATTTTAGACTTCGTCGTGAGCTCAGTCGAACGATTTTAGATTTTAGATTGACACCACTCCTAAAGTCAGGGGCTTGTCAAGTAGTTTTGGATTTTGGATTGATTCCACGAATAAATTCGGGGGCTTCAAACCTTTTGAATCTTCAATTCAAAGTTGAAAATTCAAAATCTAAAATTCGGTGATAATTTTTGATTAACTGCTAAATCACAAAATGAGTTCCAAGGGAAATCAATACTACTGGGTTAAACTCAAAACCCTTATGTCTAGGTTGGGTTGCGCTGTCGCTTAACCCAAAATATAGGAATCAGGTTTGATTGTTGAACAAAAACAGCACTCCGCACCAAAAGGATTACCGGATAGTGCGTTACACTTCGTGGTAACACACCCTACGTGTTTTAAGCGCAAGCGCAGGCTACGCCAACATAAATCAAATAGCAATCCTATATTATCGAATAGTATTGTCAATAAAGTTCATTTACTAACAGATTTTAACAGTTGAAAATAAAACATTTTTACCATAACCATCAGCACCTCAAGTATTGAAAATATTTTCAACAGTTGATAGGTTAATAATGATGATAAACAGAGATATTTTAGATGCTCACTTCTGATATCTCAGTCCGAATTTACCTTTCAATATCTTCGTTGAAAATTTAGTATCTACTTATCCTATATTTGAATTTTCTAGACATTTGGCTTATATACCTGAATGTCCATAAAAACTGTACAAAGTACATACTATTAATGTAGATCGTATCAGGGATCAAAATCAACATTTTGTATACTTTCGCAATCAATTCAGTTTTTCACAATCAAATCTCACAACCAAGCATGAAAATAATTCCTACTCTACAATAAGTCACTATCCCACACTTCCCACACTCCCCACACTTCTCTCATGGCTGTAAAGATGGTGTTTTAATGTAACAACCAGCAGGTTGATGGCTCATTTCTCCTTGTAAATGTTTTTCCAGCCAATTACCCAAGTCAGTCAATACATCTGAATAATCTATATTGAAATGGATATCGTGGTAGTTACCTGGATAGACATACCATTCCTTATCGGGAAAAGATACTTGTTGATAAAACTTTAAACTGCCCTCGGGGGGAGTGACGCGATCGCCACTACCATTTAAGATCAATAAGGGAACTTTTAATTGGGAAGCATGCTTTTGCACCCATTTTTCTGCGAAAAAAAACTCCGTGGCTAGCCTGGCACTACCATATTCATGTCTCAGGGGGTCCTTGAGAAATTCTGCCATTGCTTGACGATTGCGTTCTACCCCAATTTTCAGACTAAAACGGGGCCAAATCCGAGAAAACATCCGCCCCAAAGCAACTTTTAGTGGTGGAACCCTGACTTTGCCAATGGCGGGTGCGATTAAGATAATTCCCTGCAAGCTTTCGGGAAAATGTAAAGCATAATCCAAGGCAATCACCGCACCTAAACTATATCCCCACAAAAAGCAGGCACAGGTTGGTGCTTGTTCCTGAATCCGCAGTAAAAAAGTATGTAAATCTTCGCGGAATTCAGCCCAGGCATTAATATGTCCCCGTTGTCCGGGAGAACGTCCATGTCCCCTTAAATCAAAAGCATAAATGGCATACCCTTGGGGAGTCAAGTACTCGGCGGCATCATTAAATAACCCACTATGGGCACCTAAACCATGAACTATGGCGATAACTGCCCGTACTGGAACCTGTGGTTGCCAGCTTTGATAGTAAAGTTTTAGGCCTCCCGAACCCTGAAAATTCCCTTCAATGTGTTTCATGACTATTTCTCACCATGGCCTTTCTCATCTGCGACGGGAGAATGCTGATAAAATCAGAGCAAGTGACCCTATATGTTCTCAATTTATCCCATTCTCAGATTGAGGATAAGTAGGTAGGCGTAATTAAAGTCCCTCTTCTGATTAAGGAGAGAGCTTTGACCTTGGTACTGTTTTTGTAGACAAGACTTAACAGTTGTAGACAATTGTCAACGTTTTTTCATGTGTTTTATGCATAATTTT
>JASJCX010000102.1 GCA_030065255.1 Calothrix sp. MO_167.B42
TTAGTGAATTTACCTCAGTCACTACCACAAATCAAAGTTGTAGTGGAAAGGGGAGGCGATCGCGCTTTCCGTTGGAAATCCTTAGCAAATACTATGGCGATCGCTAGTTAATATCTCCGTCATTTACCAAAGCAATAAGTAATAAATAATACATGTCTAACTTATTGCTTGTGAATGGAGCTGAAATTAAATAAGGAGCGTCTGGTGTAGGCGCTCCTTCTTTGTGAGAATTCATCGATCGGTATTTTTGTGTAAATTGCTATATGTATTTTGTTGACTAATACAATGGGATGCGCCGAAACTTAATTTCAGTCCCAGATAGTTGATTCCCTTGACTATCAATAATTCGGTCTAAGGAATCTGTGCCGCGCCCCCTGATTGTTACTTCTGATACCACTTTTCCACCGGGAAAACTAGTAGGACAGCCTTCGGGTTCGTTGTTGCCACTATAGCGTCCTGGTTGCCAATTTACCTCAACATCGCAACTTTGAGTTTCAACATTTGCCATGTCAATAATTCTTTGGGATTTGGGGCGAGTGCACATTTCTAGAACACTTTCTTCGTTCACAAAACGACGAATGCTTAGTTTTACTCCTGTCTGACTTTTACTAAATGAGTAAAGGCGGACACGAAAGGGAACTCCGTTTGTTTCTTGTTGCAGATAGACAGTGGGGGTATGTCTATTCTCTTGATTTTGCTGTGCTAATTCCACCCTACAATTAGACATGGTGATGAGGGAAACCTCAGGTTCGTTAGCGACTTGTTTGGTATTATCGAATTCACCAACAAACCACCGTGTAACTTGTTTAACTTGTATGGAGAGAGGCGGACTACTAACATCAGCGCGGCTGACTTGGGTCAGTAAAAAGGTGGAGCCAAGTAAAAAAGGTAGAGTATATACTGGAAATTTTTTCACGGTTTTAATAGCAATATTTAGTTAAGTGCTACTAGATATTTTTTATTGAAATTCAGTATTAATTCATCCTCAGTTAATAAGTAATGTTTCATCGGGAAATCGCCATTGTACCGATTTCCCCGAATACAGCAAAGATTGATGGTTAGACTTTTTTTGCTTTTAGCGCCGTCCAGGAAATACCCGAAGATAGTAATGTACTAGCGCAAATAACCAACATAACTACTGGGAGTGCATCACTTAAGTTGAAGTTCATGGCGAATTACCTCAATGTTTTACATTTATGTTCTACATTTATGTGATGCACTTCTTCCAGATAAAAATGTGTGATCCTGATCACTAGTACAATGGAATTTCCATGAATATTAAATTGCGATCGCTAGTGGTTTATAAGGAATGATGGAGTGAAGGAGAGAAGGAGGGTAATTTATACTCATCTTCCCATCACTCTTAACTCTTGACTCCTCACTCTTAACTCTTAACTCTTAACTCTTAACTCTTAACATCTGAATATTCATTACAATAAAAATTAAAACTTCGAGACAATTAAGCTCAATACTCGGCATACTGAAATAAGAACAATAGCAAAACAACCATGCTGTTGTGAAGATAAAAATCAGCAAACAACCATGAGAAGAAAGACTCCCACCAGGCCAACTAGTCCCTATAATAGATCATCCTCTGATTCTCAACCTTCCATATTTAATTTGACCACCATCGCCATTTTAGCGGGGATATTTATTCTAGGTATAGGTATAGGTATTGCTTTTAGCTCCAACACCACTTTTTCACCATCAAATGTGGCTTCCCGCGAGTATATTGATACTAAAGCCCCCAATCCTGAAATCTGCGTACAATACGGAGCAAGTGCGGTGGTAATGGATACGAGATTATTTCTCACTTTCAACCCATTTAATGTTTATGTTTCTCAGTCAAGTATGCGTCCTGGGTGCGTTTTACGTACTAATAATTGGCAGATATTAGAAAATAAGAAGTTAGTCACATCAACTCAAGTGAGAGATTGTAAGAATCGTCTGAATACTTTTGGATTTACAGGGAATTTGGATAGTAAGGATGTGAATATTAGTTGTATTTATCAAAATGATGCGGCTAAAAATATATTTAGTACTCCTGAAGGTGCAGTAGCTCCACCAACTGAAACGGAAAGATTCTAAAATAAAAATCAAGAGTTTTGAAAGCTTAATTATTATGTCTTCAACTTCAAAACTCTGTCAATCAATTTTGGATTTTAGATTTTAGATTTTAGATTGACCCCATGCCTAAAGTCAGGGGCTTGCACCATTAATTACGAATTATGAATTAATAATTATGAATTAATTGGTCATGTTCAATTAACTTGATAATCTCTTTCAAGCATATTTAATTGACTTGGTTAGGGTATAGGTTGACCATAAGGTACTACCTGAAGATTGACATTATTTTGTTGATAATTGGGTAAATTTGGTGTAGGAAAATCAGTTTGTGGTGCACGTATAACGTTTCTCACAAAACCTGGTTGATTGTTAAATGTAGCTGGAGGAAGATTAGAATTTAAAGGCTGAGGGTTATTGTTGCTATTTAGAGGTGGGACAATCACCAAGGGTTGAGCTTGAGTATTGATTGGTACTGGTAAATTATTAGCAGTTGAATCATTAACAATAGGTGATGTTTGATTATTATTAAAGTTGCCAGGGATGGTATTATTTCCTGGTAGTTGGGGAAATAGGGGTGCTTGTTGGTTATTATTAAAGTTGCCAGGGATGGTATTATTTCCTGGTAGTTGGGGAAATAGGGGTGCTTGCTGGTTATTATTAAAATTCCCAGGCATAGTACTGGTTTGAGAATAATTTGCGTAGGCAAAATTATTAATGGGAGTTAATAACCAACGGTTTTGATTTTGCCAAGAAATGGGTTGTAATTGTACTTGATTGGCATCTAATACGGTTCCGGGTGCTAAATCTAGAACAATGCGAGTAACATCCGCATCGAATTGGGAAATACGGATACTTTGCACCGCACCGGAAAAATCTTGTTTGGTATTTACATAACCTAATTGAGTATTAGGTAAATCAATAACTATGCGGTTTGGTTCACGTAAGGAAAAGTGTCGGGGTTGGGTTGCTCCTGAAAGGGTAAATTCAAGTTGTAATGTTTGTGGCGAAAAGCGCCAATCGTCTAATCTGGCTCTGGGTGAGGCTGCAAATAAACTAGAAATAACAGACAATTGTGTTAAGACTACAGTGCTGGTACAAGCTAAACAAAACAAACTTATCCCCAATAACTTGTTTTTAATTTTTTGTTCCTTGTTCATGATGATTATCCTTCCAATATTGTATGTAGTCATTGGTTTCCAGTATTCAAAAAACTATTTGACCTGTGAAACTACTAAATTTTATAGTGATATGTGCATGGTTAAACTTGTCAAATAATGTTGTAACTTTGGTGTTAATCTGATTCAGATTCCAGAAGAAGTTTTAGAAGACATTTTTCCAGGGACTTAACTTTTAATGGTAATCAAATTTCATACAGCTACTTTCCTGATATAGCAATGGACATATTGGTTAGGACAATATTGTTCTACTCAAGAACTTTCAACTGTCAACTGTCAACTGTCAACTGTCAACTGTCAACCGTCAACCGTCAACCGTCAACATCAAAAACGTCCTAACCATGATGGCAACTGCTATAGTTGTAAGTTTAACAACAGGGTATCTGTTTTATCACAGTTGAGCAACTTTTTTCCAACTACAATCTAATTAAACCTGGAAATTTCTAGTTTTACGGGCTTTTTTGCGAGCAGCATCTCGTATATGTTGGTTGATTAAATAACCAAAGCCAACGTTTTCTAAACGACTAACAAGTTCTTCACGGGTATTACCCAATGTTGCAGCGGTAGTGTCAAGATTCCAATTATGTGCAGACAACTGGCTGAGTAAATATACTCGCTTGGTTTGTTTGGCAGATAAGCGGTAAGTTTTGAGATATTCCAAATCCCCATTTTCACGGATAATCAACTCACCAATATGATTTTCCTGTTTGGGATCTAAATCGGTGATAAATCGTTGCAGAAAGAAGGGTCCGGCAGTGTATAAAATTTTAGATTGTAGGCTACGTTTTAACAAACCTTCTGCCATGAAACCTTGAAAACAAGCCCAATCACTACGCATTTTATTGATTGCTGTTCTCAATGTTGCTAAATTATGGACTTGGGATTCATCTACAGAGGTATCCATGGGAAAAGTGGTATCAAAAAGCAAGCCATACTCATATAGTAGCTCGCCATAGAAGTCTTCTATCAAACTAGTATGCAATAGTCGATAATCTTCTGGTGTGGGAACCACAAAGGCTGATGCTAAGGCTTCAGCAACAAATACTAATACCCCCACCTGCTGGGGATGGATTTCAAATACCCGTAAAGCTGCTTCTAAACCAGCAATATATTTTCCAGGGATGCTGGTTTCGTATCGACAACCAAGACCATGGGATAAAGCATACTTGGAATACTCGCTCCAAGCAATATCTGGGCCAGAAAAAAATAGGGATAGAAAACCTTCCATTGCTAAATGTAAGGGTAAAAACCGTAGCTGATTTTTAGATTCCCGCTTCGCCATGCGATGCATTAATCGTGCCTTTGCACAACCGTAATTGAGACTTTTTCCGTCACGCTTTACCATTTGTCCACCATAAGCTGCAACTGGACTACCATCATCAGTCCAGGACATAACTAAGCCGTGGGGAACGTAGGAAAAATATTTCATCCCTGGTGTTTCCATTTTCCCTTCTAAGGAAACTATGGTCATATCTTCTTCATAATTACGTTGCATTAGTCGCAAGTCACCACGCACGTGACGGCGTAGTAAGGGGACAATGCGAACTGCACCCCAGACTTGGGAAGGTGCTATGTCTAAGCCTTGGAGGGAGATGTCTTTGAGGAGATGTTTCTTTTGTGCCATATCTTTATGAAGGGAAGGGAGTTGACAGTTGATGGTTGTTAGTTGTTAGTTGACAGTTGTTAGTTGACAGTTGTTAGTTGACAGTTGACAGTTGATGGTATTGGGGAAACTTACTTATTACTTAATGAGTTCTTGGACTCTTTGAGCTAAATAAGCTTCTAATTCCTCAAGGGAGGCTGAACCGTCAGCAAAGCGAGCAAATCCCAGCATGGTGGGTAAGTCTTCTCCATCCCTTAATCCGACGGTAGGGACGCAAGGACTTAAGGGATGTAAAGTAAAATCATCGGAGTTGAATACAGGATTACAGTGAACAATCTCTGTTCTCCGCCAAGGATCTATTTGACGACGATAAATACGCAATACCTCTGCTGCACCATTAGGAGGATCGTTTTCATAGCCATCGGAAACAATCACAACTAAATCTGCATCCCATTCCAAAGCATCTAACAGGGGAGTTGCTAAGTCCGTTTGTCCGTAGGGATGCACCAATATGGGATTATGGGTGGGTGCCGTCCAGAATCCTTGGTATTCCCTCGATGCTGCTTGGAGTAAGTAATGAGTGGCTAAAGCTACACCCAAGGGACGACGACGTTTTTCCCCAGAGCCAGAGCTAGAGTAGCTACAATCTAATACTGCTGCAACCTTTCCTAGTTTGAGTGGTGATTTTCTTAATGTTAATTGGGCAGATTTTTCTAAAGCTTGGTGTAAAGTATGCCATTCTTTTTTCCTCGTTTCTAGGGGTAAAGAAAGGATATACAAAGCCAATTTAGTTATGGGTAATTTTGCCAAATTGAGGTTAATCTCAACCTGAGCACGTTCTGCTGTACCCTGAAAACGTAACTTTTCCCCCAAAGTCATCTGTGCTTGGATGCGGGAGAGGAATACATCGCGCTTGATTTTGTGTTTTACAGCCAAACCCTCGGCAACGGTAAATGGCAATTTATACACAGCTTCTGCACTGTAATATGCTTGGCGATAATTCTCGAATAGTTCTGTTTTATACTGTTTTTGCTGCCATTTACGGAAAAGGAAACTACTTAATTCTCCTTGTAACTTTAAATGGGCATGGGTTGCGATCGCTCTGATTTTGGAACGATACTTGACTGCATCAAAATTAATATCCCGGCGCTGTTGTAAGTAATCACGGGCGATGGCTCTAGCACGTCGATTGTTGATGCGTTGTTTTCGCAGTTGTTGTAATACTTTCCAAGCCCTTTGTGGTGGTAGTTTGTTTAGGGCAGCAGCAATTAATGCTCCTTCTTCTTGGCGATGTTGTGGTTGGGTTTGTTTACCTGTTGCTAGGAGCTTGATGATAATTTGAGCTTGGTTGAAGTGGTTGATACCTGCTGCTAAGGTACGGGCATATAATAAGCGGTAATTACCTAAAATGTAATCGTGTAAAAAATTAATTGATACTTTTTGACCGTAAGCGTCATCGTAAAATTCTCGCTGTCCTGTGCAAGCAAGACAAGCGTTTATAAACATGACTAAATCTTCCCGTGCTACTTGTTGGCTACGGGTATTTACTGTGTTATTTATCATAGTTTTATTGCTCCTCCCCCGAGGGGGATTGTTCGGGGAAAGGGGACACAACTAGCTAGTACGAGGTTACAAATCGGGTTCGGAAGTTGTATCAAAGTCCCGCGAACAATAATGGGAATTTATATGTTTCACGCTCCAGGCGCAAAGGCGCACAGAGGAAGAGAAGAAGAGGGTGCTGTTTGGGGAAAGGGTATACAACTAGCTAGTACGAGTTTAAGTCGGGTTCGGAAGTTGTATCAAAGTCCCGCGAACAATAATGGGAATATATATGTCTCACGCAAAGACGCAAAGGCGCAAAGAAGAAGAGAAGAAGAGGATGCTGTTTGGGGAAAGGGGACACAACTAGCTAGTACGAGTTTACAAGTCGGGTTCGGAAGTTGTATCAAAGTCCCGCAAACAGCAAGACTGTATATTATCAGGACTTTGAATTTTGGACAGATTATGTATCCATAGATATGTCAAAGATGCTTTTATTGATTAATTCATTATCTATTTTTTAAAATCTAGAATAGACAACGGATTAAAAATCTAAAATCCAAAATTGTATTAGGCGTGACAAAATTGTGATGCTGGCTCTAGTTCTCGGAATAATGATTCGATGGATGGCTCTAGTTCGGTGACGAAAATACCTAAATCACTTTCTATATTTGATGTGAGCCAAGTACCTTTGAGGGTAATTTCTACTAACCCAGCATCACAATGACAGAGTTCTAGGATGTTTTCTGCGGCTAGGTTCTCTAAATTATTCATATATCTGGAATTAACAGGAATAGAGAAGGATGCATGACTGGGTTGGATGTGCATATTGGTAGCTGCTCTCATGGCGAGGATAACTCTATGGGTTACCCAAGTTGTAAGGGGTTGGTTGAGTTGCTCTAGGTGAAAGTCATTTTCGGTGTAAGTTAATTTCAACATAGTTAGTACTTAATATTTAGGAGTTACTGGTAAATAAAGGATTTATAGGTTGTAAGTTTTAATTTTCTTTATGTAAATTAGTTTAGCCAAGAATATTTCCCCCAAGCTAATTACAGCTTCAATTCCGGAAAAGCTTGTAAAATCAAGGTTGTAAACCTAGGGGTAAGAATTAACCTGGGGGATTCCCCTAACTTCCTCAAACAATTTGATAGCCTACTGTCCCCTGTCCCCTGTCCCCTAGCGCGTAGCACTATAGCTATATTTCCCTATTTTTCCATCCGATGGCACGAGTAAGTTATGGTCCACAAGTCAAAAAGCGAGCTAGGCGTTTGTTAGAGGCGCTGCTAGTTTATGCTAATGATGGGTTAAATGTGGACAATGAAGGGATTTTAAATAATCTGCACTCGCAGATTCAAACTCGTTGGCAAGGTGATAAGCGTTTAGTTGTTAGGAGTAAGGTTAGGTTTTTAGCTGCTTTAACGGAATTACAATCAGATTCTAGTGGTTTGACGGGGATACAAATTAAGGAAGCATTGAATCGGTTGGGGGATTTTCTGGAAATCTTGTCAGATAATCGTTCTACCCGTGGAGGTTCGGAAAATTGGCATTTTACATTACATTTATGGCATCCGCGCCACAATATAGAAGCGAATTTACATGAGTTGGAGCGACAATGGGAAGCCCGGAAGAATGGGAAGAAACTCAAGGCGCAAACTACTTCATTATCCAACCAAGAAGATGAATACTGGCAGCAATTATGCCGTCATTCCCTAGAAGCACAAAATCAAAGACAACTGACTACTAATCCTTTGACAATGGTGGATGGGATATCATTTGAATTTGATCGAGTTTATTTACCTTTAGGATTGGTAGAACGTAAGTACAGGAATCGTCAGAGTCTTGATGTTTTACCAATTCATGGTTCCCGTTTATATGAGTCGGAGGAGCAGGAAAACTCGGAGATTTTTACCCCGGATGAATTTTTACAACAACTATCATCCCAGTCTACAGGTCAACACATTGCTATTTTGGGGGAACCAGGGGCGGGTAAGACGACTTTGTTACAAAAAATCGCCTCTTGGTTGTTGAATAATACCCCTTATTTACCAATTTGGATTTCCCTGGCAGATTTACAAGAAACTAGTTTAGAGGATTACTTAATTAATGATTGGTTGCGAACTGCTACCCGCAAGCGCAGAATTACACCAGAATTAGCAGATGGTTTGTGCGAACAGTTTAATCAAGGAAGGGTTTGGTTATTGCTGGATGGGGTGGATGAAATGGCCATGGAATCTAGCCAAGCTTTAACTAAAATTGCTAAGTCCCTCAAGGGTTGGATTGCTGATGCAACGGTGGTATTAACCTGTAGGTTAAATGTGTGGGATGCAGGTAAAAATGCTTTGGAATCATTTACTACTTACCGCAACCTTAATTTTACTTATGGTAATAGCCAAACACCAGACCAAGTAAAGTTGTTTATTAATCACTGGTTTGCAGATAATCCAGAATTAGCAGATAATTTGCGATCGCAACTAGAATTGCCGGGAAGAGGTAGAATTAAGGATGTTGTCAAAAATCCTTTACGCTTGGCGTTGATGTGTCGGACTTGGGCATTGGCAAAGGGGGAATTACCCAGTACTAAGGCCATGTTGTATGCCCAGTTTGTGTCGGCAATTTATGAGTGGAAGCAAGATTATTTCCCCACCACAATTAGCCAACGACAGCAGTTAAATCAAGGGTTGGGGGAATTAGCTTTACAGGGGATTGCCCAAGGAGAAAGGAAATTTCGCCTCAGTCATTCCTTTATTTGTCAGGTATTGGGCAATGATGATGGGGGGATGTTTCAATTAGCACTGCAATTAGGTTGGATTAATCAAGTAGGTATATCTGCAATCCAGGGAGAAAAGGTATATGCTTTTTACCATCCTACCTTTCAAGAATACTTTGCCGCCCTGGCAATTAAGGATTGGCACTTTTTCTGGAATTCTCCCCAAATACCTGTGTTCCAACCCCAGTGGCGGGAAGTAATCTTACTATGGTTGGGGAGAAATGATGTACCGCAATCACAAAAAGAAGAGTTTATTAGCTCCCTCATCTATTTTGAGGATGGATGCGGTGGGTTCTATAATTATCAGGCCTATTTCCTCGCAGCCTTGGGAATTGCTGAATTTGCCCATTGCTCGTTCTCTCAACAAATTATTCAACAACTGATTCAATGGCGTTTTGGCTACTTTCACCCCATCAAAAAACGCTGGTGGCGATATCCCTCACCGATTATCGAAGGTTCCCGTTGGGCATTATTAAGAACTGATCGATCAACTGCGATCGCAGCATTAGAAAATTTTGTTCAATCCAGTAAAAATGAATTTGAAATTTGGAGTGCTGCCTATAGTTTAGGGAAAAGTTTCGCTCCTGGCAATCCCATTGCCATCAAAGCCCTAGAAAAACTCGTCACATCCATACGGTTAGAAAATCTTTGTTGGCAAGCCGCAGATAGTTTAGGTAAGCTCGACCCCAGAAATCAAGTAGCAATTGCGGCTTTGAAACAGATGATTGTCACTAGTAAAAAAGACTCGATTCGTCGTAAAGCTGCTTATACTCTGGGTAAAATTGAGCCGGGCAATGTTATTGCTATTTCCACCCTAGAAGCAATTATTACCTCTACTACTAATCAGGAACTGCGACAACAAGCAGCGGAAAATTTACTCATGATATCTACAGAGAATGTGATTGCTTTACAAGTATTATCCCAGCCAGCTAAATCTACTCCCATGGGAGTTAGTCATAAACCCAAAAAAAACAAACATCAAAACAAGGGTAGAATTATTGCTGCTTTAGTGGAAGGAATTGCTTTAAGTAAAAATGATGATAGTAAAAGACGCAGAGCCACTACCCTAGCAAAATACGATCCGGGGAACCCCATTGCCTTTCACACCCTCTTACACTTAATCAAATCAGCCACCAGTGATAGTATTAGTAAACATACCGTTGAAGACTTAAAAAAAGTCCTGATCGATCGACAAATCCCAGAAGCGATCGCATTTTTAAAAAATTGCTTTAGCGATAAAATTAATCAATCAGAAATGGAAGCATTTGGTCATTGCTATAAATTACTTTGGCACTATGCCGAGCAAATGAATTATGATGATTTTTCTCAAATTTGGCAAAGCAATCGGAATAATAAGTAATATCAAGTCCCGATGATTACTTATAATAAAATTAATATTTGTAGGTTGGGTTGAGGGACGAAACCCAACACAATTAGTCTTTTGTTGGGTTTCACTATGTCCTTGCGGACACGCTACGCGAACGTTCTACCCAACCTACATTTAATTACAAGTGTTTAACCAGAAATGATATCACACAACGGCAATAATGCAGTGAGAAAATCTACACCGCATTTTGCCTCCCCTACACAGAAAATATGCCAGTTGCGTAAGCCCTAACCCATTTAATGCGCGAATTATGAATTATGAATTATGAAGAGCGTAATTATTTGGTCAACCATCAACCATCAACTGTCAACTGTTAACTGTCAACCATCAACTCCTAACCATTTTCATACCAGCGCCATCCAAAAAAGTAGAGTTAACATCAAACTCATCACCCCAATCAGATGATCGAATTGCTCCAAGGCTTTTGGCAGTTTTAATGTGAATTTTTGAAAAATCAACAAATACCCCAGCCAACCAATAGCAATGATTATCAGAGATTTAACCAAACTCGGCACTGTATATCCTTCCAGATAAAAACCATTTGCTGCAACTAGCCCACCAAGTAACACAACCATCGCCAACCAGAAGCCAGATTTAATTTTTCCTTGCTCCGTAGCTCTTTGTTGTTTTTGTGAGGGGAGAAAGATCAATTTTGCATATGCAATGGCAGTTCCCACAGTTGCAATATTCATGGCAATCCCTTGCCAAGAAACTAGCTGCTTCAGAGTCAATACCTTGGCTCCAAACCCGGCTAATAAAGGGAAACCTGAAATTGACAAACTGCCAATAACTAGGCCAATCCACATCGGGGTATGAATTGGGTTCTGCCGTAATTCTCGAAAACTACGACTAGGTAAATTCCCAGCAATTAAAAATAGTGAGGCTTTAGTCAAACCATGAGTCAAAGCATAAAAACCACCAACAGAAGGTGCACAAAGGACAAAACCCAACTGTGAAATTGTACTCAATGCCAACATCCGCTTTGTATCTTTCTCTAAAATTGCATAACTAACCCCTAGTATTGCTGTACCAACAGCAAAGATTTGTAATGTTGGCTGAATTGCTGGCACCAGTGAGGCACAACGCAACAATGGGAAAACACCTGTTTTGACTACAACCCCTGACAATAATGCTGACACAGGGGTTTCCGATTCTGAATGTGTCATAGGCAACCACAAACCAGATACAAAAATCCCCCCTTTTGTCAATAGTCCGAGGAAAATTAAAGCGAGTGCTTCTGTTGGAGCCTTATCCAAACCGGCAAAGGCAAAGGATTTATTTGCTTGATAAACTAGTATGACACCAATGAGATAAAACAACATTACCGTGTTGCCAATAAAAATATAGCGCAAGGCAATCCAAATCGACCGATCCGTGCGAGGATAAGCAATTAAAAGAAACGCGGCAATACTAATAACCTCTAGTGCCACATACAAGCTAATAAAGTCTGCACAAATAAATGCAGAGTTAACACTGCCGTGTAAAATAATAACCTGTGTATAAAAGAATGCTGTTTTATTGCTCTGCCAACAGTAAAGAATAACCCCTAATCCTACTAGGGCATTGGTCAAGATAAAGTAGCCACTGAGAGAATCTACGACTAAACTGACACCAAAACTATCCAATAAATCCAACCTGAAGGGTGAGGGGTCGAATATTCGTTGTAACCCATAACCAAGGGAAATAATCACCACACCTAGAGCGAGGTAGCGATCGAGTTTGGGAAGAAGATAAATGCTAAACCCCACAAAAAATGGTAGGGCAATCCAGGCGATTGTCATTGTGTTCATGGTGTATTTTCTTCTGTCAATAGATTAAGGCAATAACCGACACCGAGCTATACTAGGGTCTGGAAGGAATAGGTCTATAAACAGATAAATAAAATACATAGATGTAAATCTATGCATCTTTTTTTTTATATAGATTAATCACTTTAAATAAATATTATCACGCTTGTTGAATAAACTTTCCCATTTGTAAATGTATTTCTTATGGGAAGATATAGCCTTTATTTATGGATTTCACTGTTGATTTAGGGTATTCTAATGAACCCCATACTTGAATGATGCCTCCAGTAACATCAATCAGGGAAGTAGTACTGAGGGTGGGTAATGCCCATCCTCCTTAAGGAAATCATACAACACCATCCCGATGCTTACTGACCTAATCAATATGATAAGATCAAGACTGGTTAAGTGAAAACAATGTAAAATTGCTTACCTTTTCTGAGCTTATAGACAAGATACGCAGTCGCGATGCTGAAATTGACTGAGTGTAAGTCCAGTAATAGGTGTAAATAGGGTTTGCTGAAAAAGTAATAAACAAGTAACAGAAGGGTTGACTAGTTATTCAAACAAGTCAAAAATTAGTTAGGAGCCTTGCTCCCAATCCTCAATTCTGCCCTGTATGTACCAGTGTTTTTAGCAGTACAAGTCGCGCAAATTACTTACATTTCCATCATAATATCCCAGAATATACTATCCCCCAATCTTGGAAAATTTTGGATATAGTGGGAACACTCTCAAATAAAATTGGCGAAAACGCCTTTAAAAACTAAAGTTTCTGTTAGAGCAAGTAGTCGTGGCAAGTAACAAAATCCTAGTTATTGATGATACTACAGTCGTCAGGGTTAAAGTCAGGGAAATGTTACCTCCGGGTAACTTTCAGGTATTAGAAGCCAAAGATGGACTCGAAGGATTAAACTTAATCCGTAAGGAAAAGCTAGGTCTAATTATGTTAGACTTCCTATTACCCAAAATGAATGGCTGGGACGTTTACCAAGAGATTCAGGCACAACCGGAATTAAGGAAAATTCCTTTGGTAATTATGTCTGGTCGAAAAGAAGAAGTAGTGGAAAAAATGCCAGAACCCTTCAAGTATTTTGAATTTCTGGGTAAACCTTTCGATCAAAAACAATTGATTGTTGCCATTAAAGCCGCAATGGCAAAGGCAAAGCTACCACGTGAAGAAAATATTTCCACCGAAAGCTCTAATAATGAACCATCGCCACAAATCAATAATGCTTCTGGACAAGAGTCCTCTGTGGAAATCGAAGCTCTAAATGCAAAAATTACTAAAATGCAAGCAGAAATTGATAGTCTCAAGAAGCAGTTAGCTCAGGTTGTTGGTTTTATTAAGCAGAAAGTCAAGTAGCACTATTTTAGATTTTAAATTTTTGCCCGTAAAATAATTACAAGGAATAGTGGGAAATTTAAAAGTCCTCCAGTAACAACCAGCAAAATTTTTGAGATTTTGCTGGTTGTCACGTCCTTTAGGAAATAAGCATAAACAATATCATATTAAATCCGCTTGTGGGACTTACCATATTGTCGTCACCTCACCTCGTCCTGGCGGACACCCCTCTGGTTACTAAGGAGAGGGGAAGGGGGTGAGGTTTTCGTGGCAACTCTGTCACCTGTCAACTACCAACTGTCAACTGCCAACTGTCAACTTTCCTACTTTCACTCCTTCCCTTTATGAGCAGCAGCTTTAAACTTGGGATACGCAATTCGTTTATGATGAAATTGCTGCCAAACCTGCACAAAAATATGGGCAATTTCCGTAATTTCTTCTCGCTTGAGTCCCGAGTCTACCAATTGATTATCTTGCCATCGAGCCCGGAGAATATTGTTAACCATTGCCAAAGCTTTCTCTGGGGTGGTATCCTTAAGCGATCGCAATGCAGCTTCACAGGAGTCTGCTAACATGACAATACCTGTTTCCCGAGATTGGGGAATCGGTCCATGGTAACGAAAATAACTTTCATCTACTGTGCGAGTTGGATCTTCCTTGGCGATTTGTTGGGCTTGATGGTAAAAGTAGGCAATTTGCATGGTACCCTGGTGTTCAGGGATAAAAGCTTGGATTGCCATTGGTAAACTATGTTTACGTGCCATGACTAAACCTTGAGTAACGTGCTTTTTAATAATTTCTGCGCTTTTCCAAGGATCTTTAATTTCTGTATCGTGTTTGTTTGGTCCCCCCATTTGATTTTCAATAAAGGCTAGGGGGTCGTGCATTTTACCAATATCATGATATAATGTGCCAGCTCTGACCAATTCTACATTACATCCTAATTTTTTAGCCGCAGCCTCGGCTAGGGTAGATACAAATAGGGTATGTTGAAATGTTCCCGGTGTTTTTGTTGCTAGTTGCTGTAGCAATGAGCGGTTGGGATTGGCTAATTCTGCTAGCCGAATTGGGGTAATTAAATCAAAGATTTTTTCTAGGTAAGGACTTAATCCTAAAGCGACAATACTCCAAATTAAACCAGATAAACCAAACAATACAGCTTCTTGCAGTACAAAATAGGAAGCTGCACTAAAAGCTACACCTCCCAGCAAAAGCTGAATAATCAGATAAACTCCACCTTGTGTCAGGGCGATTGCAATTCCTAATAATGCCAATTCTTCCCGTGAATGCAATTTTTGCGCCACACAACTACCTAAGATTCCCCCAGCTGCACCGGCTATTAAGGCTATTGCACTAACCTCTAAGCCAATGGGTATTATTAGCAATAATAATCCAATGACCGTTACCCCCAAAGTTGAACCATAAAAACTGCCAAACAATAAACCAACGCCACTCCAGCTAGCATAGGGAATGCCAAATCTTAAAACTAAGGGCACGCTTAAGGTCAACAACAAAAATAACAGGCAATCTCTTTGCCGTAATCGACCCTTAACTCTTCCCTGCACCAGAATAAAAACACCTATACCTCCAATTACAGCACTTGTCAAGTATGTCAATCCCAACCAGTTAATTTCCCTGCGACTGAGACGATAGTATTCTAGAACTGTAAATTGCCATGGGGTAATGGTAGTTCCCTTATGGACAATTACATCTCCTTTGTTCACAGTTACTAGTATGGGTTGGACATCAGCAGCAGCTTGTTGGGCTTGTAATTTTGTTTTGGCTTCATCCTTGAGGAGGTTGGGCCGGAGTATTTTTAATAAAATAGTAGTTGAGATGTTTTGACCATCTTTGGGTATGGAAGCCTGAACATTTAATCTCACCACATCTGGTAATACATTTTCTGGTAATCCTGGTGAAATTCCTTGAGCTAGGATGCGCTCTGTGATTTGCTCGACTCCCATTTGTGTTTTTTGCCAATTATCATCAGATATACGCAAAATATTGCTTTGGTCAAATATAGGCTGTTTTTGAGCATTAACTATCTGTGACAGTTTCTTGTGAGCTTGAATATAGCCTTGGCGAGCTGTGGATATTTGGGAAAATAATGCAGATAGGTTTTGAGCAGAAGTTTTGAGACGATAGGTTGCTATTTCTAATACTGCTTGGTTAAACTCAGTTGAACCATTGAAAATAGATTTATTTGGTGATGTTTTTTGTACTTGATTAATTCGTGAGGGTTTTCTAGCCAACCGTCTTGATTTTTGCTTTATGTAATCTTCTACAGCTGTTTGCAATCTTTGCCAATCTCTATCACTACAAGAACGCAAATAAACTTGGGAAGTAAGAGATAAAATGGAAACCTTGACAAATGGAAATGAACCCGCAGTAGTACGAATGGCGTTGAGCTGATTAAATAGTTGTTCTAATTTTTGGTTGATTTGTTTGTTGACAGAGGTATCAACCATTAATACTGGTAAGGAACTTTGACTAGCTGCTTGTCTTTTATTTTTAGTTCCTTCCCAATCTTCAATTAAACCAGTTTCGGGAGCAACAATTGTTTGTGGCGCAATAGTTTCTGGTTTTAATTTGGGCTGATTGTATAATTTATGACCCATTACCCCTGTAAGACATACCACAGATAGTGTAAATACAACAGGGTAACGTATCTTGATTGAGCCTAAACTCAAATTAATCGAACTCTTGGTTTTCACTGACTTTACTTTTCAACCAGATACTGTGTATGTGTAGGTGTCCGGCTCGATCATTGCTAATATTCCTCCATAAATCTGTCAGTATCAAACTAATTGGCAAAAAACCCCGGAATTTACCAATTTTCGCTTTGGCTTCAATCCGAGACGGGAAGTCAACTCACAATCTTTTTCCTGATTCAAGCTGCCCTAATCCAACTCCTCAGGTGATAACTGAAATGACGGAATATTTGATAATTTCGTTGCTAGGGAATTCGGTGAAAATAAATTATCCCATGTTGTGGGATGGGCATCCTGCCCGTTCTTCATCATTAGCACCGCAAGCCTAGCCCCTCCGGGGCGACTACGTCTACGGCGTGAGCTCAGACGTTCGGCGAAGCTCAGTCGAGCCGTCGAACGCTGCCTGCACTACAAAATATTTTGGGATATTTTTTTAATTGGAAGTCCCCTAATAATAAACTATGGTACTGGTAGACTATTTTCCCTGTACTTACCTACGCAGTCTAATTGACAAGTTGATTGCTAAATAATAATCTAAATGTCTATAGCGGCGATAACGCAAGCATGATAATGAAATTTGGGAGATTAGGTTAGCGGATAATATCAGGAGCTGCAATCGCTTGCAAGCTGATTAAATTTTCATCTATGGCTACTCCTCCTGGAAAAATATTAGTTTGATGTGAGTTCACCTCATACAATCCTGACCAGTGAGCTAACAATACATCTGCTAATTTTAACATTTGTAAAAATTCACTCAGTTGCCATTGTGGCAACCTTGGTGATGATAGCTGGCTTTGCCAACTCACTGGTATACCTGATGTACTGTTATAAGCTCCTGAAAGGACGGCAACGAGGGTAGGTATATAAGATAAACTAGTTTGATGGGAACGTCGAATTGCCAAAGAAAAGTCTTCTAAGGTACTTAAACAGCAATAAAATGTCATTGCCATCATACTACTGGCTGATTCTATTTCCCCTAATTCTGTTTTTACCCTTGCTAATCCAGCCCTCTGCTCTAATAAATAATTAAGTTTTAATAATTTTTGTGGGAGTACGGTAGAAGTTTCACCGATAAATGAGACAATCTGAGAGTTCAGGGTGCTTGGGTGCAGTTTTTCTGTAACTGATTGGGCGATTGCATAGGCAAATGCTAAGGTTATATCCTGCCAAATTGCTTCTACTTGCCATACCTGTAGTAAATCAAGTAGGTTTTGTCGCAATTTTATACAATTATCATGAAAAAATAAAGCTACTGGTAAAGTAGCTAAAAGTACTCTATATGAGTTAGTAAAATTCTCTTGTGGCAAGACTTGCCAATAATGTAAATCTAATTTACCTTGCTTTATCAAACCCATTGCCCCCAAGGTGGTCAATTGGCAATGTGAAAATCCCTTAGTTCGTTTACCTCCACTGTCAAGAGTAATATTTTCTCCTAGACATATACCAACAAAAGTACCCCTGAAATGACTGGCTAGAGAGTAGCGCATGGATTAATAGTTAATTCTAGTCTTAGGCAGGTATTTTGAATTGTTTGGATGAATTTTATTGGATTATGAACTGCTTGCTACTTGCAAATGATGTACCAATGCCTGTAGGCCTAACAAATAACTCTGGGCTCCGAAACCACTAATCTGACCCACCACAACCGATGCCAGGTATGAATGATGGCGAAATTCTTCCCGACGGTAAATGTTACTCAAATGCACTTCTACCGCGGGCAAATTCACTGCCGCGATCGCATCTCTGATAGCTACACTAGTATGGGTGTATGCTCCAGCATTAATTACAATACCATGGTGCTGTCCCAAAGCCTGATGAATGGCATCTACTAAAGTCCCTTCATGATTCGATTGCAAGGGGACAACTTTTACTTCTAGTTCCTCGGCTGTTGCTGCTAATAATTTATTAATAGCAGTCAAAGTCAATGAACCGTAAATACCTGGCTCTCGCTGACCCAATAAATTTAGGTTTGGTCCATGTAGTACTAAAATACTCAAGACCCTAGGTTGTGAATTGTGCACTTCAGTGTTCTTAGCGCCGACGAGATCTATTATCTACTGGAATTGGAACCAATTCTGGTTCTGGCTCAATTTCTGGTCCTAAAAGGGACTCAATCAGCCTGCCTGCTAATTCTTTCAGCTTTTCTAGTACCTTTTCAATATAGTCCATTAAATTGACCGCTCCTGAGAGACTAACTGAATTTCTGATTTGGAGAAAGTGATGCACTTCCACATTCTTGTATTATAAGTTGAGTTTAGCCATACTTACACCTACAAAGGATGAGCTGCATATTAATTTTTATGTTGTTTTCTCCTTCCCCTCCCTAGAGTATCACATTCGCAAAATATAAGACAATCTGAGGCTGTCTCAGTAATTATAAGTATTATTAGTACAATGCGTATTAAGTAATTATCACTAAGGATAATCATTATCAATGTTCCCTTCCGATCAACTACCAACTATCAATGCCCTTAAAAAACCCACAATAGATGCTTGGGTGGAGCAAGCTATTTCTAATTTGGATACTATTCTTCTGGATCATGCTCACTGCGAACGCAAAGCTGCTGGGGTGGCTCTGAATTTCATGTTTCGCTATCCCTCTAATACGAAAATGGTCAAGGAGTTAACTAAAATTGCCAAGGAAGAATTGGAACATTTCGAGCAAGTAAATGAATGGTTAGAACGACGAAATATACCTATGGGTCCTCTGAATGCACCTCCCTATGGTGCGGCTTTAAAGGCACAGGTACGCCGTCAGGAGCCACAACGTTTGTTAGATTCTTTACTTGTAACTGGATTAATTGAAGCCCGCAGTCACGAACGTTTGGGTTTATTATCTATACATTGTCCGGAGCCAGAATTAGCAGCATTTTATGGTAGTTTAATGGCTTCGGAAGCTCGGCATTATGGAGTTTATTGGGTATTGGCTGATACTTATTTT
>JASJCX010000103.1 GCA_030065255.1 Calothrix sp. MO_167.B42
AAGGTTCCAACATGAACCCCGTAATACTTAGCTGCTTGTGCTGGCGTGACATGGTTGGATGGCATTAGAGGTAGTTTTTCTACCCCGAAATTTTATCATCTTTGAGTTCGTTTTGTACGGCTTTATGAATGTTTATGAAGATAATCTGTTATTTGCTAATACGTCTCCACAGGTTTACGTAATTTGCAATAATGCTCTTTGGGTAGAAGCGAAGTAGATAAATGACTAAAACATTAAAAGACTTTTTGTCAGATTGCGAGGCACTGGGCACATTGCGTTTAATTGTTACCAGTAGTGCTGCTGTATTAGAAGCCCGGGGTAAGGTAGAGAAGTTATTTTATGCCGAATTACATAAAGGTAAGTATGCCAATATGCATACGGAAGGTTTTGAATTTCACTTGAATATGGACAAAATTACTGAGGTGAAATTTGAAACAGGTGAAGCCAAGCGGGGTAATTTTACCACCTATGCAATCCGATTTTTAGATGACACCCAGCAACCTGCTTTGAGTTTATTTTTGCAATGGGGTAAGCCGGGAGAATATGAACCAGGGCAAGTAGAGGCTTGGCAAGCTCTGCGGGATACTTATGGAGAAGTGTGGCAACCAGCACCTGTTGTTGAAATTTGATATCAGTATCCCAAGAGGGAAAGTCAAAAGTCAAATCTCTTTCTCCCCCTGCACCCTGCCCCCTACCCCCCTGCTTGCTCCCTGCTAGAGACGTATTAGCAAACGAGTTGAGGAATAATAAAATCATAGGGAATAGTGGAGGAAGCTATGTCTGTGCAATTACTCCGGCACAAATTCACAGTTGAGCATTACCACAAGATGATTGAGTCGGGAATTCTCAACAAATATGACAGGGTGGAACTGATACGGGGGGAGATAGTTGAGATGGCGGCTATTGGAACAAAACACGCAGGTTGTGTAAATAGATTAATCAACTTACTAATTCAGATATTAGGAAAGCGAATGATTCTGTCTCCCCAAAATCCTGTGGTATTGAACGATAATTCCGAGCCACAACCTGATATTGCTTTGTTACAACCCCGTGAAGATTTTTACAGTTCAGCTCATCCACAGCCAAAAGATATTTTTCTGATTATAGAAGTTGCTGATAGTACTGTGAAATATGACCGGGAAGTGAAAGTACCCCTTTATGCCCAAGCAGGTGTGGTGGAAGTTTGGTTAATAGATATTAATGAGCAATGGGTGGAAGTTTTTCGAGAACCTGCAAAGGATAGGTATAAAAGTGTAGAGAAGTTGAATAGGGGTGAAAGTTTATCTATTCAAGCTTTTGCTGATGTCAATATCACTGTGGATGATGTATTAGGTAATTCGTAAAGGGCTTGTAGACACAATATTATTTAAGTACACAAAGAATTTTATATAACAAAAGAAATGTGGATAATACTGATTCAATGTGTTATGGTCTGAATCACTAGTGCTTTGTCCCATTAATTCTGATCCCCAACTTCTTAAAGAAGTCGGGGATCTGTTGCCCTTCACAACTAATGGCACAGATTACTAGGGCGATACTTCCCTGGGAAGTATTTATCCACTTACCAGCAAATAATACTTCTCCATTTTACATTTTGTGGGGTAAAACCACTCAGGGGCTAGGCACCGTGGCGGCTGCTCCATTCCTTGCATAGAATTGCAGGGCGTGTAAAGCCAGAATTGGCACTTAGAATGTACGGAGTTATCGTTATGGGTGCAGATGGAGAAAAAATGTTCTTACAATATCTCAAAGATCGTGGCGGATATGCCCGATTGAGTGAATGTAGGCAAAAAAGCGTATTACAACTACTAGTAGAAAAAGGATTAGTTAGGGTAGTACGTCACTATAGAAGTCACGATCAGCCACATACCTGGTTTGTGGAGTTAATGTATCCATAAACTCAACAAAATCATAAGTATCAATAAATTTATCCCTTTGTTGTTGTTTGATGGGTAAAAAATCTCAAACCCTATGTTATTAGGTATTTTGAGAATAATCTAATCGACATGACAACGAGAGAAAAATACTCTCCAAGCAGATGCACGCTCTGGATGACAGTATCAAATCAGGTCAAATTACCGGTAGTGCTATTACGTACTATTTGGCTATAGGTACATATGGTTCTTATCTGCAAATTAGATTATCTATCCAGGTAATAATCATTACAGCTTATATATAGCCCCATGTTCTAGAAGAAGGTGTTGGTAAATCCTGGGAATAACTCTCGGAATTTGGATGTCAGATGTTGAGATTAGGTATAATATTTTTTCCTCAAAGTCACAACAGAGGGATATGTAATGTCCGTAATTAGGAATTGGATTCCGCCAAGGCTGACTCCTTACTTGTTTTTGTTGCCAGCCCTATTTATTTTAGTATTAACGGTATTTTGGCCCGCACTACAAGCTTTTTATTTGAGTTTTCACCGTATAGAAGATATTACTTTTAGCCAGCCACCCCAATGGGTGGGTTTGGATAATTTCCAGAAGTTGCAAAGTGACAATGCATTTTGGCAGACTTTGGGAAATACCTTAGTTTATATTGTCGGTGTGGTTCCAATTTTGGTGATTTTGCCCTTAGTGTTGGCGATTTTAGTCAATCAAAAACTCCGGGGAATTAATTGGTTTAGAGCCGCTTACTATACACCTGTTGTCATATCTACGGTAGTAGCAGGAATTGCTTGGCAATGGTTGTATAAAGAGAATGGTTTACTTAATCAGTTACTTAAATATTTTCATCTTTCCCCAGAAGGGATTCCTTGGTTAACTAGTCCCAATTTAGCCTTATTCAGTGTCATGGCTGTGACTGTATGGAAAGGGTTGGGTTATTACATGGTTATTTATTTAGCAGGTTTGCAATCCATCCCGGAAGATGTGTACGAAGCCGCAGCCATTGACGGTTCCGATGGGATTGGTAAACATTGGGATATTACCGTACCATTGATGAAACCTTATCTCGCATTGGTGGCTGTCATCTCTGCTATTTCTGCTACCAAGGTGTTTGATGAGGTGCAGGTGATGACTAAGGGACAACCGGGAAATAGTTCTAAAACCATTGTTTACTATTTATATGAGCAAGTATTTCCTAATTTGGAATACAGTTATGCTTGCGCCATTGGTTTGGTGATATTTTTACTGATTTTAGGGTTATCAATTGTACGATTAGTGGTGAGCAAACAAGGTAGTGCTTTGTCCCATAAAATATGATGGTAAAAATAATCATATCATGTCCGTTTAAATAACCGTCATTGCGACCGAAGGGAAGCAATCCCAAAGACCTTGTGATTGCGTCGTTTCACTTCGTTCCACTCGCAATGACATACTATGGGTATGCCCCCGGACACGATATCACTTGTGGTTCAGGCATCCCTGCCTGAAAATTTCACAGCCAAGATGGCTGTGCCACAACCCATCAGAATTAATGGGACAGACCAGTAGTGCTTTGTCCCATAAAATTATGATGGGATTTATATCACACCCGCCTGGGGTTAAAAACCCCACCTCTTATAGCTAAAGTCGCCTAAAGACGATTAGGGGAGCATCCCAATTTTTGAAAAATATTATGTAGTGGGAGCATCTTGCTCCCTTGATATCAGACGCACAGCAAGATGCCCGTACTACAAATTTAAATATTTGGGATGCTCCCGACGATTAGCAAATATCCCCGGTGAATTAATGGGATAGACCCTACTTTGTGCCATAAAATATGATGGGGCTTCCATCACATCTGCCCCCTAGGGCGTGTTTTCAAACCACATTATCTCTCAGACTAAAGCCTGGAGCTATAAGAGTCTTAGACGCGGAGCGGCTTTCCGTAGGATAGCCCACCTACGTGGGCTAATATCAAATCCGCTCATTTACGTACCATATTGTTATCACCTCTTCCCCCTCTCCTTAATAAAGCTACGGTGTACACACAAGTCTACCTGTCAACCGTCAACCGTCAACCGTCAACATCAGTTAATAATTTTGCCACTTCTAAAATGCGATCGCTCTCTCCTTGTAGTAAAATACAATCTTCTGGTTGTAAGGTCATGGCGGTATCAATGCCAAATTTGAGTTTTCCTTGTCGGCGTAATGCTTGCACCATGGCATGGTATTCAGCATGTAAGTCTCCCGCAGTTTTACCGATGAGAGGGGAATCTTTTACCACAGTTACCCAATGGTGATACCCTCCAGAAATTGTGCCCCTACCCATCATCAAAGTCTGAAATGCTGCCAATTCCTCTGTTTTACCTACAGCTAATAAGCAATCTTGACTATGTAACATTGTTTCGGGAGTGGGATAGTAGAGAACGTCATTATTTTGTTGGATTGCCATAATTGTCACCCCCGTTAAATTACGGATATCGGCAGTAGCTAATGTCATTCCTACTATGGGTGAATTCGCATCTAAAGTGACCCATTTTTGTTTGAGTTCTGGGGCGGCGTTGCTGATTTCCACTTGGGGACGGCGGTTTCTCCATTCTAAGCGTAAATTTTGGTAGCGATCGCGGCGCATAGCATCAATCACTGAGTGAATATTCGGTAAGGATGTGTCTAAAGCAGCGAGGACGTGGGCTCCCATTTCCAAGGCGGCTTCAAACTCTGGCTGCACAACCTCTTTAGCGCCTAATTGGGTTAAAATATCAATTTCCGTATTTTGATGGGAACGGGCAACTATATCCATCTCTGGGACTAATTCTAAAGCCCTTTTTAATAATAAACGGGTACTGGCAGGATCGGGAAGGGCGATCGCTAAAGCACGAGCTTTATGTAAATGTGTTTTTTCTAACACAAATTCCGAATCTGCGTCACCAAAAACGTAAGGTATTTTCTCCGTCCGCAATCGTTTAATCGCCGCTTCGCTGTTTTCAATTACCAATACTGAATGCCCTTGGTTTTGCAGGATACTGACAATCATTTGTCCTACCCGTCCATAACCCGCAACCACCACATAATCCCGAAACCCTTCTGGGAGGGAAATGTCTTTGGTATCCCGGAATCGACGCAGATATCCAGATAAAAATGGTAAACTTGCCAAGCGATCGGCTAAAATGGGGGAGAATTTCAGCCATACAGGGGTGAGTAATAAAGTAATGGCAGTGGTTCCCAATAGCAACAAATATTTCTCCTGGGAAATAAACCCCTGTCGCCAGCCTACCAAAGCCAAGACAAAGGAAAATTCCCCGATTTGATTCAATCCCAAGCTAGTTATTACCGCCGTCTTGAACGAGTAGCCAAATGCCATAACCACTGGTAGGATAACTAAAGCTTTACCCACCATCACCATCATTACCAAACCTAAAATTACGCCAAAATTTTGTATCAATATATTTGGGTCGATTAACATACCAATGGAGGCAAAGAACATGCTAGCAAAGGTATCTCGCATGGGTAAAATCTTAGCTAAAGCTTGATCGGCATAATCAATTTCCGAAATCATCAACCCCGCCACAAACGCTCCCATCTCAATAGATAGACCTAGCTTGGAAGTGATTATAGCCACACCAAGACATAGGGCAATTACTACCAGAAGAAACAACTCGCTACTTTCCGTTTCTGCTACCCGCCTCATTATTTGGGGTACAACCCATTTACCCGCAGCCAAAGCCACCGTTGCAAATAGTACAACCTTCAACAGAGCAGTACCTAAAGCAGCCCCCAGATTAGCAGGATTGTTGAGAGCTGGTAAAACTGCTAACATGATTCCCAAAGCTAAATCCTGGGCAATCAAAATAGCCAACATCGCCTGGCCGTGGATAGTATTAGTTTCGCCCCGTTCTGTAAGGGTTTTGAGGACAACCGCAGTGGAAGACAAGGAGAGTACTGCTCCCAAAAAGATTCCTTGCACGGGGGTAGTTACCCATCCCATGAAAGTAGCTAAGAAAGCTGTGATGGCAATGGTTAAACCTATTTGTAGTAAACTTCCTTGAATGGCAATTTCCTTGACTCGTTTGAGTTCCGCTAAAGAAAACTCCACCCCCAAGGTAAATAGGAGAAACGCCACTCCAATCTCTGCAAAGGGTTTGATTTGTTCTACATCACCCAAAAGTTTCAAGCCGAAGGGGCCAATGATTAAACCACTGACTAAATAACCCAATAAAACTGGTTGACGCAGTCGATTGGCTACATAACCTCCTAGGGCTGAAGTTCCCAAAACCGTTGTTAGGTTGAGAATAAACGCTGTTCCTGCTGCCATGTTGGTGATGGTACCTAGTTAACTCTATGTCATTAAGATAGCTGAGTTATTGAGGGAGTGAAGGAGTAGGGGCGGGGTTTCCCCGCCCGGAGTGAAGGAGAAGTGTAGGGGCACAGCATCCACAATCTCTGGTATATGTAATAATATTACCTACGCCATGCCCGTGATGACACTGATGACACGGATAGTTGATGGTTGATGGTTGATAGTTGATAGTGATAGTGATAGTTGATAGTGCCACAATTAATTCCTAACTGGTGATCACTGATTGAATGGATGACACTGATGACACGGATACAGGTTGATAACCTAACAATTAACTCTTAACTCCTATCTGTCAACTCTTAATTCTTAATTCTTAATTATTAACTCTTAACTCTTAACTAATGATTGAATGGATTGGAGAATGGGCTACTGTAGAAATCACAAAAAAACTACTTACTAGTGCTAGTAGTAAACTCAACTCCAGTGATTTAGATAAAGCCATTAAAACAGCAACTCAAACAGCACAACAACAACAACCCCAATTATTTCATCGCTGTTCTCCGGATTTTATTCCAGGATTTTTAAATAACTTTTTTCAAGGACGGGGATTAGGAGAATTACAGAAACCGTTGCAAAATCAAGGTATTCCAGATATTGCTTTTTTAGTCAAAGCCTTCACTGAAGCAGCGAAAACCGATACCAAGATGAAAGAAATTGACGAATCCTGTGTCAAATCTTGGATGGAAGTTTTTGTTCGCACCTATTTTCAATGCACGGATACTTATTTAAAGTTTCAGGTAGCGAAGGAAAACTATTTTCAGCAGATAGCCAAATGGTTTGATGATGTCAAGTTTGCGGGGATTGCTGTACCAGGGGAGGAGGTGGATAAGTCGGAACAATTGGTAAATATTTTTGTCATGCCCGATGTGGTAGAAGATGCACGGGACAATTCCTATTCCATGGGTGAAGCTATCCCCCTATTTGCTGGGAATCAACGTCAGCAAGAATTACTCTGGGAACAGAGACAACGGGCTGTATTTAAGGGTTCAGGGAGAAAGTTTCTGGCTTCCCAATTGTTAACCCAAAGTGACTCGCAAAAAACCGTGTTGCTTGGTGCCCCTGGTTCCGGTAAAACGAGTTTACTCAGCTATTTTGCTGTGATGTTAGCCCAGGAACGAGGTGAAGATTTAGGCTTAAAACCAGGGGTTGATTATTTGCCAATTTTGATGAGGATGCGGGATTTGGCAAGGTTGGGAGATGTTAGTATTCTCGATTATGCCCAGCAGTTTGCCCAGAAAAATTTATCTGTGAAAGAATTACCCGGGGGATTCTTTGAATATTGGCTGGAAGATGGACGGGCGGTAATTTTGCTTGATGGTTTGGATGAGGTTGCAGAATCAGCCAAGCGTTACCATGTGGTGCAACGAATTGAGAATTTTTTGGGACAATTTCACCACAACCGGGCTATTATTACCTCCCGTCCTGCGGGTTATAAACGGGACTTTTTCCGGACTGAGGAATTTCCCCATTACGAACTCCAGGCTTTTGATGATGAGAAGATAGAGGAGTTTATCAATCGTTGGTATGATAGCCGGGTGCGGGATGCAGGGGAAGCAGAACGACGTAAGAATAGTTTACGCAAGGCTCTGGAGGAGAATAACCGTATCAAGTTATTAGCGCGGAATCCTTTGCTGTTAACCATTATTGCTCTGATTCACCGTTACCAAGCAGTTTTACCCAAGGAACGCTACAAACTCTATGATAAGGCGGTGGAAACCCTGTTAATTTCTTGGGATGCTCACAAAGATGTCAATAGTCACAAGGTATTGCAATATCTGAGTTTAGATGATTTGCGGCGATTGATGGAAATTCTCGCATACTGGATTCATACCCAGGGAAATACAGGGGATAGGGAAGGGGGAACCCTGATTGATTGTGAGGAGTTGCTGGAGAAATTAAAGCGAGAAATTAAAACTCTCAAAGGGATTGAACTTTACCAAGCGGAAGCAGAAGGGAAACGGTTTTTAAGCTTAATTAGGGAACGCACGGGGTTATTGAACGAACAGGGAACAGATTGCTATGCTTTTGTGCATAAGACTTTTCAGGAATATCTTTGTGCCCAGGAAATTGACTATCAGGCAGATAATGAAGGGGATTTTGATATTATTTTGGATCATATTCGCCAACATTTACATGATCAACATTGGCGGGAAGTATTGCTGTTATTGATTTCTCAACAAAAACCGAAGAAAGCAGCGAAGGCGATTCGGACGATTTTGAATAATGGTAGTGAATATGAGCAATGGTTGCATCGGGATTTGTTGTTTGCTGGGAGTTGTTTAGCAGATGATCCTAAAAATTTGAGCGTTGCGGATGGGAGTTTGGGGGGAGAAATTGTACAAAGGTTAGTTGAGTTGGAGGTGAGTGAGGAGGATAAGGTTGGAGGGATAATACATGGGCAAGTTTTTCAAACTCTTCGCCGTTTTTATGAAACTGCTTTTGAAGCGCAAGCATTGGATTTGTTGAAAGCTGGAGAGAAGAAGATTGATAAGGTAAGATTTCAAGAATATCTGGCAGAATTAGGCGAGAAGGAAGAAGCTTTAGCGATTTTAGTGGAATTGCTACAAGATGAATCTAGTGATATGCGTTCAAGTGCTGCTTTGGCTTTAGGTAAGTTGGGTAAGGATTCAGATGCAGTAATTAATTCACTACTGTCAATGCTACAGGATGAAGAAGATATTGTGAATTGGAGTGCTGTTGATGCTTTGGGTAAATTAGGTAAGAATTCAGATGTGGTGATTCATGCACTCCTGAAACTGCTGCAAGATGAATCTGCTCAGGTGAATTGGAACGCTGCTTTGGCTTTAGGTGAGTTGGGAAATGATTCAGATGCAGTAATTAATTCACTTGTACAACTACTCCAAAATGATAGTTCCGAGGTTTGGACTGCTGTTTGGGCTTTAGTTAACTTGGGTAAGGATTCTGATGAGGTGATTAATTCACTTGTGCAATTGCTGCAAAATAAAAATAGTGACATACGTTCGACTGCTGCTTGGGCTTTAGTTAACTTGGGTAAGGATTCTGATGCAGTAATTAATTCACTTGTGCAATTGCTGCAAAATAAAAATAGTGACATACGTTCGACTGCTGTTAGGGCTTTAGTTAATTTGGGAAATGATTCAGATGAGGTGATTAATCAACTTGTGCAATTGCTGCAAGATGAATCTAGTGTCGTGCGTTCGAGGGCTGCTGATGCTTTAGTTAATTTGGGAAATGATTCAGATGAGGTAATTAATTCACTTGTGCAATTGCTGCAAGATGAATCTAGTGTCGTGCGTTCGAGGGCTGCTGATGCTTTAGGTGAGCTGGGTAAGGATTCCGATATGGTGATTAATGCACTACTGCAACTGCTGCAAGATGAAGAAAGTTCCGTGCGTGAGAGTGCTGCAATAGCCTTAAGTGATTTAGGTAAGGATTCAGATGAGGTGATTAATGCACTACTACAACTGCTGCAAGATGAAGAAAGTTCCGTGCGTGAGAGTGCTGCTGATGCTTTAGGCAAATTAGGTAAAAAATCCCCCAAAATTATCCCCCAAATTACCCAATGGCTGGAACAAAACCAAGATTACAAATATATCGGCGATGGTATTGATGCATTATGGGATATGGTAGCAGGAGAATCTTGATTTTAGCTATTCTTGCACTCTTTGCGCCTTTGCGTCTTTGCGCGAACTTGATATAAGTCCAGCAATGCTCGATAATAGAACCCATACAAGTACATTGATCCGAAAATCAAATATACTGACATCAAGGGTATTAAATATTGCTAAACAGCTTAAAAGTAAAATATAGCTGAATAGTATCACTCTATCCTGTGCTTTAGGTATTTGTTCCTTACGTAAGAGCCTTATACCAGCGATCGCCATCCAGAAAAATAAACTACAGAACAAAATAGTTGCGGGTAAACCCGTTTCCGCCGATAGCATTAAAAACAAATTGTGGGGATGACCCAACCAAATATCCATTTGGGCTTGGTAAAGTTGGGTAAAATTACGTAAACCCCAACCAGTCCAAGGACGCTGCCAAGTCAAATCCCAGGCAAAATTCCACTGGGTGGTTCGCATTAAAGCCAAGGGGCGGTTGGGATACAATTGGTCATTTAATCGTGCCCAGAAAAAAGCAGGTACAAATTTACGAAAAATCTCTGCCACAGGAGAAGGTGCAAAAGCAGCCGCAGTAATAGCAGCCACCACACCCATTACTCCACCTACCAATATTCGCCAACCTTGATAAACAGCATAAGCCAAACAGGCAATCAGAGCGATTATCCATGCATTGCGGGAGTTAGTTAAAATCAATGCGCTAAAGTTAGCAATTGCAATTGCGGAGAGAAATAGGAAGTAAGGCAGATAATCATAAACCTGATGATTCCCTTGGGAAGAATTGGCAAGTTTAGCTCTCAACTTTTGATAGGCTTCCAGCCATAAACCTAATCCCAGGATAAAAACTATAATCAGATAAACTGCTAAGGTATTGGCGTATATAAATACAGAAGCCATACGTCCAGGGGGACTACCTCCAGTTTCCATAAACCAACCAAATATACTTAGCCATTGTGGTGGAGTGGCCCAACCCCAAAACAACTGTCCCCAACCCATGACAACCACGGGCACAGAAGTAATGACTAAAATCAAGGATAAGCGCCGTAGTTGGGATGGCTTTTGAATCAGGCTATTGAAACCAGCAAAAGCAAAAAAGAAAGGTAAAAAATTAAATAAGCCCAGGAATGCTTCAGTTTTATCGAAAGCCAACCCAGCAGTACCTATGAGCAATAAACTTAGTAAGGCGAATCCCCAATTGAGGGGACGGCGAATAATAACGTGATAGTTGTGTAGCCATGTAAATATTAAAGCCAGCCCAATACATATAGCTCCTACCAATGGGAAAATTGGCAACACCAATAATCCTACTTGGATACAACGCCAACAGAATTTTAAATTGGGAAGGTAAGAAGTTAATTGAAAAGGTAATTTACGATCGATCATCTAATTTTAGTTTTCCACCTTCTGGCATTTTGAACTATAGCAATCCTATTTGATTTGTAAAAATGCAGAGGCTCAGATCCCCGACTTTTCACAAATGATTTAGGATTGCTATAGTCTCAGAATTAATAACTAATGGATCGTTAATTTCTTCAAGCTGGTTCCCAACATTCCCCACGAATTAAACGAATTTGAGCTAAAGCAAAAATAGTGGGGATGATGCGGCCATAATTAGTTGCGATCGCTCTCCATCCTAAATCAGCAAAGAACCAAGCCCACATCATTGGACCAATAAAAGTAAATACACTCCTAACAGCGCCGTAACGGGCTGCACTCACCGCCATACCTCGCCTTGCCATCTGTAAAGCGGCATAATTTTGAAATTGGGTTGTAGCTACTTTACCTCCTTGAATCGCCGCTTGTCTGGCGACTTGATAGGTAGCAAAATGTGCCATAAATTGACGAGCAATTTGTTGTAGTACAAATGGTTGCAAGACAGAAGTTACAGCGATGGCACTACCACCTTTAAAAATAACTCCCAAGGGGTCCGATTGTAAGGATAATGGTAAAGGTTCTTTCAGGTTAGATGTTGCTAATTGATGTTGTAAACCTGTGGTCAATTTTTGCTTTTCTTTTCGAGGCAATTTTTTCCATACTCGTCCCAACAAGAATAAAAATATTTCTGCTTCTAAATCAACAGTTGCTAAATCTTGAGAGTAGGGAATTTTTAAATATTTACATACCTGTATGAGTGCTTGTCTGTAGGATACTTGATTCGTTTGTCCCCGCAGTACAGTTACCCCATCAGCAGCTAAAAAGCGAAACCTTTTTTCGAGCGTATCTAGCCAAGCTTGGTAGCTTTGACTTTGAACTTCTATAGGTTCTGGGGTTTTGACATAATCTAGGGGATTAAACTTACGAGCAAACAGAATTCCCGTTAAGTCCTGTAACTCCTCTTCAGTTGCTAGTTCTAGCACTGACCTAAGTTCATCCAATTTCCCTTCCTCCCTTCCATACCGTTTTCCTGTACCTTATTCTACTATTAGCCTGAACTACCCACACTTTCCCCACGGATATAGCACTACGTGCAAGTAATAAGTTTACTTTTCATTGGTTTGAGCCTTCAACAATGTCCGCGCCCTAATTGCGTAGTGTTATAAGTGTTGGCTTCCAGCTACCCTACGCTAACACGAAGGATTGCCCCATGTGAGGCTTGTATCTACTCAAAATGCATATTTCCCTAGTCACTGATAAAAACCAGTAAAATATTTAACGATGGTAACTTTTGTTGATACCAATGGTGCTTAACAACCGCTATCGTGTTATCCATTCTTTAGGAAGTGGTGGATTTGGGGAAACATTCTTAGCTGAAGACACCCAAATGCCATCCCAGCGTCGTTGTGTGATTAAACAACTCAGACCCATTCAGGATAACCCCCAGGTTTATGAATTAGTCAAGCAACGATTTCAAAGGGAAGCAGCAATTTTAGAAGAATTAGGAGAAGGAAGCAGCCGCATTCCTCGCTTGTATGCTTACTTCACAGAAAATAGCCAATTTTACTTAGTACAAGAGTATATTGAAGGACAAACCCTCACAACCAAGTTACAAACCCAGGGAGTGATGAGTGAGGTTGCGCTCAAACAACTATTAATTAATATTTTACCTATTCTGGATTACGTCCATAGTAAAGGTATTGTCCACCGGGATATTAAGCCAGATAACATCATTATCCAGAATAGGGATGGCAAACCAATATTAATAGACTTTGGAGCAGTTAAGGAAACCTTAGGCACCATCATCACTCCTTCTGGCAATTCCACCAAATCAATTGTCATTGGGACTCCTGGATTTATGCCCAGCGAACAGTCCGTAGGCAGACCGATGTTTGCCAGTGATATCTATAGTTTGGGGTTAACCGCAATTTATTTACTCACAGGTAAAATGCCCCAAGAGTTGGCAACCGATCCTAGTACAGGGGGGATTTTGTGGCGGCAATATGCACCCAACCTCACTCCTACCTTTGGCTCCGTATTAGATCGAGCAATTCAATTTAATGCCCGCGATCGCTTTGCCAGTGCTACAGAAATGCTACAAGTATTACAAACTGGTTCTTTTGCTCCAGCAACACCTACTGTACCCGATCATCAAAATCCCTTATCTACCGTACCTCCATCCATATCCCCCACAAATCCAAATACAATTCCCATCAGCTCTAGCTATTCCCAACCATCAGTTGCCCAACACAGTAATAGCAATAAGGGACTTATACTCGGGAGTATCATTGCTGGAGGTTTAATAGGTGCATCTGTGGTAATTGGTTTTGCTATCAATCGACCATCAACAACTCCCCAAAATCAGCTATCAGTAGTTAACACCCCCACAAACACCCCCACACCATCAATAACTCAATCTCCGCCTTTGACAACCCCCAAACCAATTGTTACAGCTTTGCCTAGCCCTACACCCTCACCAATTGCACCCCTACCCATTGATAGAGTCTCCCCAGTACAAGCCATACAAGACTATTACTTCACTATCAATCGCGGGGAATACCAAACTGCTTGGAACCAATTATCTCCAAATTTACAAAACAATAAACGTCTGCATCCAAAAGGTTATTTATCTTTTATTGACTGGTGGGGAGGCAAAGTTCAAAGTGTGGATATCGATCGAGTTAATCCAATCCAAGAAAGTACGGATGCTGCTACAGTTGATGCCCAGTTACTATATTTGTTGAAAACAGGAAAAAGTGTAAAGAGCCTAGTACGGTTTTCTCTGGTATGGGATATCAGTAGTAATCGGTGGGTAGTTGTTGATGTCCAGTAATTTCACCCATAGTTGGATTATTCCAAAGTTTGTTGAAGTTAAGGGGAATGAGCGAATTTAGAATTTAGAATGAAGAATGAGCGAATTATTACCCCATCGATGAATCTGGGGACTTGTATCCAATTTTTTCTTGGTCACTTACTGTTTGTCAGTGAGCACATTAGAAGTTTCGCAAAATTATTCTGAAAATAAAAAACTATACATCACAAAAAAAGTCAAATTGGTGGTGCAACTAGAAGGAAATATGTTATGGGATTACTATTTGATTTTTGTTGGCGTAGCCTGCGCTGTGCGCTTACAGAACTCAGTACACTTTCTGTACCCTGTACCCTCCCCCTACAAGTCAATTCATAAATCAAACCGGATTCCTATAGTACTGCTGGTCTGTTAATAGCATTGGTTCATAAAAATAATTTAAGACTAACAAAATCAGACCGTTCTTAATTATTCAACCATAAATTCAGTAGTTTTTCGGATCTCTAATTACTTAGTATCAAGAGTATCCTTGAGTGGATGCAAATAATTCATTTCAAAATATATTGTTTTCGTTTCTTACTTATTAAAATTTTTAATATACAGACAATAAGTTTATCTATTCCTAAGATGAATAAATCTTTGTTATAAAATAAATTAACGAACAATAAACTAAAAGTAATTAATAAAATGTAATTGTGAAATTATCTCACAGGTTGTCTCTATTAATCTCCTTTTTTATTAAATATTCTCGACATAACTTAAATCGTTCTCTTATTAATATTGGCTTATTGGAATCAGTACTAATTGCCAGCTTGTTATTCACAGGGTTAACATTAGGTGCGAGAAAATTAGGTTGGTTGCAACTCCTAGAGTTAGTGGTTTTTGATGAGATGATACGTCACCAACCAGATGCTCCCTTGGATGAGCGAATCTTAGTAGTCGAAATTACAGAAGCTGATATTGAAAAACAAAAAAGATTTCCTGTCTCCGATTTTACTATCGCTCAAGTTTTAAAAAAATTACAACAATCACAACCAAAAGTAATTGGTTTAGATCTTTATCGTAATGTCCCCCACCCGCCAGGTAATGATGCTCTAATCAAAGAACTCCAAACACCTAATATCATTACTATTATTGAACTAGAAGATATTAATAAAGAAGGTGTATCCCCTATTCCTGGTATACCCCCAGAACGCATTGGTTTTAACGACTTTATTCTGGACTCAGATGGTGTGGTTCGCCGTAATTTACTATATGCCAAAATTGATAATTATATATACTATTCATTTGCTCTACGCACAACTCTCAAATATTTACAGAAAGATGATAGTTCACTGCAAGTGACAGAGAATGGATTGCATCTGGATGAAACATTTTTCCCTCGTTTATATGGTAGTTCCGGTGGTTATGAAAATATAGATTATGCTGGTCGTCAGATACTAATTTCCTGGAATTCACCCCATAAACTAATACGTAGGGTATCACTAAGTGATGTATTAGAAGGAAAAGTGAATCCCAATTTGATTAAAGATAAAATAGTATTAATTGGTACTAGCGCTCCCAGTGGAAAAGACTTATTTTTGACTCCTTACAGTGCCAACCATTTAGGAACACCAAAATTACCGGGAATTTTTTTACACGTTCAACTTGTTAGCCAGCTTTTAAATACAACCATAGATAGACAGCCTCTGTTCTGGTTCTGGTCTGAATGGATAGAAGTCCTATGGATATATGCTTGGGCTTTACTTGGAGGTATTATAGCAACAAAATTAAGACATCCCTTGTCTCTACTATTAGCTATAACTAGTGCCTCAGGAATTTTATCTATTATTTGCTTTATTTTATTTTCCCAGGCAGGTTGGATACCTTTGATACCTCCAGCTATGGCATTAATGTTAACAACTGCTAGTATTATTGCTTACAAACAACTATATTACACTCTACATGATTTGATTTCTTATTTGCCAAATAGAGAGCTATTTATCAAACGTTTACAATGGTTAATTACAGATACAAAATTGACTGAAAATCGACGATTTGCAGTCATGTTTTTGGACATAGATAGATTCAAATTAATTAATGAAAGTTTTGGTCATCATGTTGGAGATCAGTTATTAATTGAAGTTACTCACAGATTAAAAAAATTTATTGGCACAACAAAAAGTATTGCTCGGGTTGGTGGAGATGAGTTTGCTATTGTACTGGATAGAATTAGCGATAGTAATGAAGCAATTGCTATTGCTGATCAATTACAAAAAGTAATGAGTTTACCTTTTAAGAATAACAACCAAGAAATATTTACGAGTGTCAGTATTGGTATTGCATTTAATCAACCAAAACTAGATCATCAAGCAGTAGATTTACTCCGAGATGCACACACAGCCATGTATCGAGCCAAAGATTTAGGGAAAGCTCGTCATGAAGTGTTTGCTCATGGAATGCATACTCAAGTAGTGAAACGCTTACAAATAGAAGCAGAAATTCGCAGTGCTTTAAAAAATCAGGAGTTTTATCTCAATTATCAGCCAATTGTATCTTTAGAGGATGAAAAAGTTCTTGGTTTTGAAGCTCTTGTCCGGTGGAAACATCCCCAGCGTGGATTCATGTCACCCGGAGAGTTTATCCCAGTGGCTGAAGAAGCAGGATTAATTATTCCTTTGGGCAGATGGATTTTTCGAGAAGCTTGTCAACAATTATCTGCTTGGCAAGGAAAATTTCCCTCACATCCCCCTGTAATGATGAGTATCAATTTGTCTGGACAGGAATTAAATCAACCAGATTTAGTGGAATATATTCAGGATATTTTAATCAAAACTGGCATAAAAGAAGACACAATTAAGCTAGAAATTACAGAAACTGTGGCAATGAAAGATGTGGAAACTGCCATTTCTATTTTGCTGAAGTTAAGAGCTTTAAAATTACGCTTGAGTATTGATGATTTTGGTACGGGGTATTCTTCGTTGAGTTATTTACACCGCTTTCCCATTAATACCTTAAAGGTTGACCAATCTTTTGTGAGTCGCATGGGTGATACTGATGAAGATGCAGCAATTGTACGTACAATTATTACCCTCGGTCATATTTTAGGTATGGATGTGGTGGCTGAAGGTATAGAGATGAAAGCACAGAAGGAAAAATTGTATGAGTTAGGATGTGAATATGGACAAGGGTATTTATTTTCCAAACCTTTAGATCAGCAAAAGGCTACTCAACTGCTAGTACAGCAGTTTGAGAGCCAGGAGGCTGGAAATAACATTTCAGATGAAGTTCCCCATACAATTCGCAAATCCCAAATCTAAAATAGGATTATCGCCACTTCAATTGTAAATAACCCCGTTCTGGTTGTTCGGTTTCTTTCTCTGTCAACCATTCTACTGGTTTATAAGTACCAAATATGTGATCCCACCAATCTAGAGCTAAACCAAAATTATGCTCCCACATCCCATATTTGTGATGTACGTAATGAACCGGCATTTTCATCCAAAAACATTTGGTGGGATTTTCATGTTGTAGTTGGTGAGCATAGGCAGAAAAAGCAGCATAACACAAAGAACCTAAGAACCAAGCAATGCCAGCATCCCAGGCATAAAAAAACATCGCCACCATCGGTATGGCACTAGGCTTTACATAATCCAAAAACTCCCAAACTACCCCTTGTCCTTCGTTACGACGGTGATGATCCCGATGACGTTCGCCAATGCGTGGGGAGACGTGCATCAGCCGATGCATCCAATATTCTACTAAACTCGAAAGAATAAATGCGATCGCAAAAAAAATAATTACCCTAATAGTTATTAGTAAAGGGTTCATCTCTAATTCACTCCTCGAAGTTTACTAGTATTTTCCACTAAACTCTGGGCAAATTGATCGAAGCGTTGAGAAAGCTTGTCGTCTAAAAGTTTGCCTTCAGGGCTAAAAGCATTCCAGGCTTGGCCGATGGCTATTTGTTCGGGTATACACCACCCATGAACCCAACGGACAATTAGTCTTAGATGATTCAAAGCATTAGTATTCGGTTGCCCTCCCAGGACGCTAATCAATCCAGTTACTTTACCAGATAGATGTTCAAAACTCATCAAATCCAGAGCATTTTTCAGCACTCCACTGACACTGCCATGATATTCTGGCGTTGCCAAAATTAACCCATCAGCACTGCTGACGGCATCCCGGAGCTTTTTCACATCCGGGTAGTCGGCATATTCTTCCTCCCCATTGCAAAATGGTAACTGCATCTGCCTTAAATCTAATATTTCTACTTGTGCACCCAAGGCTTCTACCCTTTGTGCTGCTAAATACAAAGCCTGGTAGCTATAGGATTCGGTTCGCAAACTACCATTAATACCCACAATTTTTACCATAGTTGATCTCACAATAGCTATTTTATGCCTGACCTTAAAGTGAAGTCGTTATGACTTTGATTTATCCTAACTATTTGTGAGCAAAAATGTCAAGCAAGGTTAGGGAAACACCATAGAGTAATTCGTAGGCTGGTATCTTTATTTGCTGGAAACAATATTTTCCATAACCGACTGTTAGGTCAGGACAAAAGTTATTCAAATAGGAAGTTATCGTGACAAAATTGAATGAGGACGAGGTTTTAGACCTAAAATTTTTGCTCAAACCTCAAAGTTACTTTTGAGTTCTCCTTGGGGATACTTAAAGAGTTAAACTCATTTTTTACTTTCTCAACTACAATCGATTTTGGGTTGACCCTCGCTATGGGTTTCACAGAAAAGTGGGAATCGCAGTTTACGGAAGCTACACTAAATAAAAGAAAGGTTATTTATTCAAATATTGCGAGAAAACAGCCATAAAAACCATCACTGTTGCGGATGGCAATAGATAAAGGGTAATTGTTATGACCAATTTTGCAAAAAAAGCATCCATGAGAAAAAGACCCTCAGCTAAATACTTGGGGCTAGCAAGTATGTTAGCAGCCAGTTTGACCATATTGCCTGGGGTGGCAAGTACTCCAGCACTGGCGCAAAAAGCAAAGTCTGAGCCCCTTAATTATGGCAAGTTACTGCAAAAAATAGATCGGGGAGAGGTTCAATCATTAGAGATTGATAAAACAGAACGGGTAGCCAGAGTCACGTTAAAATCGGATGGGCAAAAAAACGGTAACTCCGTGATTAAAGTCAAGTTATTAAATCGAAATACAGAATTAATTAACAAACTTAAACAAAATAAAGTTGACTTTGCTGAGGTTTCCTCTGCTAACAGTAAATCTGTGGTAGAGCTATTGATTCCTCTGATGTGGATTTTCTTGCTGCTAACTATAATTTTATTGTTTTTGCGCCGCACTACCAACGCCTCCAGTCAAGCAATGAACTTTGGTAAAACCAAGGCTCGTTTTCAAATGGAGGCAAAAACGGGAGTGATATTTGATGATGTGGCGGGGATTGAAGAAGCCAAGGAAGAATTACAAGAGGTTGTCACCTTTTTGAAACAACCAGAAAAGTTTACTGCTGTGGGGGCGCGTATTCCCAAAGGTGTACTGTTAGTGGGACCTCCCGGTACTGGTAAAACTTTACTAGCAAAAGCGATCGCAGGGGAAGCAGGAGTA
>JASJCX010000104.1 GCA_030065255.1 Calothrix sp. MO_167.B42
TTATATAGCGTTTCTGGGCCTAGTGAGGTGCGGATTAACCTCACCCCGATAAAGCTATGCTTTATCTCCCCTCTCCTTAGTAAGGAGAGGGGTTGGGGGTGAGGTTTTGATGTGTACTTCACTCTTGGTAGGAAATGCTATAAGTATTTGTCGAATGGTCATTGCCCACGCCAACTTTTATATGGTGAGCAATGCCCTGGAGGCTCTGCCATTTGTTTTCTCAACTTCTGGCCAAACATCACTAACTACAAAAATCACTCAAAATCAAGTGAAATTAATCTCACCAGTAATTAATGTAGGCAAATGAACCGGAGAAAGATATTTTTCCAGGAATCCTAACATTGGCAACAAGAATGTTATATTAGTAAGTCTAGTAGTGTGTGTACATAATTAAAAGTCTTAACTGGAACCGACTGTGGCGAATTCAAAGTCTGCTCTCAAACGTGCTCAAATCGCGGAACGTAACCGATTGCGTAACAGAAGCTATAATTCAGCCGTAAGAACGCTGATGAAAAAGTACTTTGTTACTTTAGATGACTATACAGCTAATCCGACTCAGGAATTAAAGCAAGCAGTGCTGACTCAGATGTCCGCGACTTACAGCAAAATTGATAAAGCAGTTAAGCGTGGTGTCTTTCATCCCAATAATGGGGCAAGAAAAAAATCAAGACTTGCAAAAAGACTCAAGCAAGTCTCAGAAGCAGTTGCAGCTTCTGGTGAATAGCCATTAGACATTAGTCTTTCTCCAAGGGCTAATGTCTAATGGTTAGTTAGCTATGTGATATTTGTAACTAAAAGAATGCAGCTGATCGATACCCACGTTCATCTTAATTTTGATACTTTTGGGCCAGATTTATTGGCCGTGCGATCACGATGGCAAGAGGCAGGAGTGGTACGTTTAGTACATTCATGTGTCCAACCATCGGAATTTAGTCAGATTCAAGCCATAAGCAAACGTTTCCCAGAAATTAGCTTCGCTGTAGGGCTACATCCTCTGGATGCAGACAAATGGCATCACCAGATGGCAGAGGAAATTAAATCTCTGGCACTTTGTGAACCTAAAGTGGTAGCTATAGGGGAAACCGGTTTGGATTTTTATAAAGCAGACAACAATCAACAACAGCTAATGGCATTTGAGTCCCATTTAGCGATCGCTGCACAATTAAATTTACCTGTGATTATTCATTGTCGTCAAGCAGCGATGGAAGTCAAAGAGGTATTACAAAAATGGCGCAGTATCAACGGAGATAGGATTCGGGGTGTAATGCATTGCTGGGGTGGTAAACCAGAAGAAACTCAATGGTTCCTAGATTTGGGCTTTTACATTAGTTTCAGCGGCACAGTTACCTTCAAAAATGCCAAACAAATCCAAGAATCCGCTGCTATGGTGAGTGCACAGAGATTGCTAGTGGAAACCGATTGTCCTTTTTTATCTCCTGTTCCTAAAAGGGGAGAAAAGCGGAACGAACCAGCATATGTGCGCTATGTGGCAGAGAAAATAGCTAACTTAAGGGGAGAAACATTGGAGACAATTGCATCTCAAACTACTCAAAATGCCTGTACATTGTTTGGGTTGACAACTTAGATTTACACCCATCTTTAAAATTAATGCTAAATTGGCTGGCAAAGTAAAATGTAAGGATGGAAAAAATGTGGTAAAATTATATCCTCAAAAAATTTTGCTTGCGCCATAATGGTTAAGGAGACAATTGTCAAATCATTAGCTTGAGTATTGAGAATATATATTTATTTGCCCACCCACCACACTCTCATAAACCGATGCATTTGATGAATGCAGACAGTTGCACTTTGATACTGACCATGCACCCTCAAAAATGAATAGTTGTATTACGTATTACGTAGATAGTAAATCCTTTGCTTATAAAAACATTTAATACTCAACTACCTGGTGACTATCTTGACTAAATATCAGTTTGTATATAGGAGTAGTAACTTGAGAAGATATATACTCATATATCCATTAGGATATCATCTCTTTGGTACTAAAGCCACTGTCTGAGTATAAATACGGATAACCGTTCTACTTGGGAGTACAAATTGACGAAGCAGCGTTATCCAACCTAACAGGTTTTTGGGAGGGGAAGTGAGTAACAACAAAACACAAACAATAATTTAATTATTATGCGGATAGGGAAAAAGACCAATTTATGGTCATGGTAGCGCGATCGCTGCTTTTGGGGTAATTAATAATAATTAACTTTTTCACGTTAAATTTCCCCCATTTATTTGTCCATACCTGCATGAGTGCAGGTGGTGTCAGGAGAATTTCTCGCACACCAACAAGTTGAACAAGGTTGAGAAAGGTAGAGGCATGACTAACGAAACTCTGATGACACCCACCTTTTTATTGCCCGACTTAATCGAAATTCAGCGTTCTAGTTTTCGCTGGTTTTTAGAAGAAGGGTTGATAGAAGAACTGAACTCCTTTAGTCCAATTACAGACTACACAGGCAAATTAGAGTTGCATTTTTTGGGTCATAATTACAGGCTCAAAGAACCAAAATACGATGTGGGAGAGTCTAAAAGGCGGGATAGTACCTATGCGGTACAAATGTATGTTCCCACCCGCTTGATAAACAAAGAAACGGGAGAAATTAAGGAACAGGAAGTATTTATTGGTGATTTGCCTCTGATGACGGAGCGGGGCACATTTATTATTAACGGTGCCGAGCGGGTAATTGTCAACCAAATTGTGCGATCGCCTGGGGTATACTACAAGTCAGAGATTGACAAAAACGGTAGACGTACCTACTCTGCTAGTTTAATCCCTAATCGGGGGGCATGGCTGAAATTTGAAACAGACCGTAACGACTTAGTATGGGTACGTATTGATAAAACCCGCAAATTGTCAGCACAGGTATTATTAAAAGCATTGGGATTATCAGATAATGAAATCTTTGATGCCCTGCGCCACCCAGAATACTTCCAAAAAACCATCGAAAAAGAAGGACAATTTTCCGAAGAAGAAGCATTGATGGAGTTATACCGTAAACTCCGTCCCGGGGAACCTCCCACAGTTTTAGGTGGACAGCAGCTACTAGACTCCCGGTTTTTTGATCCCAAACGCTACGACTTGGGAAGGGTAGGACGTTATAAACTCAACAAAAAACTCCGGTTGCAGGTACCGGATACGGTTAGGGTACTCACCCCCCAAGATATTTTGGCCGCAGTAGACTACTTAATTAACTTAGAATATGACATTGGTAGTATAGACGACATTGATCACCTCGGTAATCGCCGAGTTAGAAGTGTGGGCGAACTGCTGCAAAACCAAGTCAGGGTGGGTTTAAACCGTTTAGAAAGAATTATTCGGGAAAGGATGACTGTATCCGATGCCGAGGTATTAACCCCTGCCTCCCTAGTCAATCCCAAACCACTGGTAGCCGCCATCAAAGAATTCTTTGGTTCCAGCCAATTGTCCCAGTTCATGGATCAAACCAATCCCCTAGCAGAATTGACCCACAAACGTCGTCTGTCAGCCTTAGGTCCAGGTGGTTTAACCAGGGAACGGGCTGGCTTTGCTGTGCGGGATATTCACCCCTCCCACTATGGACGCATTTGTCCCATTGAAACACCAGAAGGACCCAACGCGGGTTTAATTGGTTCCCTGGCCACCCATGCCAAGGTAAACGCCTACGGTTTTTTGGAAACCCCCTTTAGGCACGTGGAAAACGGGCGAGTCCGGTTTGACTTACCCGCAGAATACATGACTGCCGATGAAGAAGACGATTTGCGAGTGGCTCCTGGGGACACCCAGTTAGATGAAAACGGTTACATTATTGGGCCCCAAGTACCCGTGCGCTATCGTCAGGACTGGTCCACAACCACCCCAGAACAAGTGGATTACGTCGCAGTTTCCCCTGTACAAATTGTCTCCGTGGCCACGAGCATGATCCCCTTCCTGGAGCATGATGACGCTAACCGCGCCTTGATGGGATCGAATATGCAAAGGCAGGCAGTACCCCTGTTAAAACCAGAACGCCCCTTGGTGGGGACTGGGTTAGAAGCCCAGGCAGCCAGGGACTCGGGGATGGTAATTGTTAGCCGTGCCGATGGAGATGTGGTGTACGCAGATGCCAAGGAAATCCGGGTGCGGACTCGGGTTCCGGCCTTACCAGAGGGTGAATCCCAGTCCGGGCAATTAGCCGGGGAAAATAACTCCCATCCCCCGGAAATCAGATATTTCCTGTCCAAATACCAACGTTCCAACCAGGATACTTGCCTTAACCAAAAGCCCCTGGTACGGATTGGCGAGCGGGTTGCGGCTGGGCAAGTCCTAGCTGATGGTTCCTCCACCGAAGGCGGGGAATTGGCATTGGGACAAAATATTGTCGTCGCCTACATGCCCTGGGAAGGCTACAACTACGAAGATGCGATTTTGATTTCCGAGCGGTTGGTGCAGGAAGATATCTACACCTCCATTCACATTGAAAAATATGAAATTGAGGCCCGGCAAACCAAACTCGGACCAGAGGAAATTACCAGGGAAATTCCCAACGTTGGTGAAGATGCTTTGCGGAATTTAGACGAGCAGGGAATTATTCGCATTGGCGCTTGGGTGTCAGCCGGGGATATTTTGGTGGGTAAAGTCACCCCCAAGGGAGAATCGGACCAACCACCGGAAGAAAAGTTATTGCGGGCAATTTTTGGGGAAAAGGCCAGGGATGTGCGGGATAACTCCTTGCGGGTACCCAACGGAGAAAAAGGTCGGGTAGTTGACGTGCGTTTATTTACCAGGGAACAGGGGGATGAATTGCCACCGGGAGCCAACATGGTAGTGCGGGTGTACGTGGCCCAGAAACGCAAAATCCAAGTCGGGGACAAAATGGCAGGGCGACATGGGAATAAGGGGATTATTTCCCGCATATTACCCATCGAAGATATGCCCTACCTGCCCGATGGCTCCCCCGTGGATATTGTGCTCAATCCCCTGGGGGTACCTAGCCGGATGAACGTTGGCCAGGTATTTGAATGTTTATTGGGTTGGGCTGGTCAAAATTTAGGGGTGCGATTTAAGATTACCCCCTTTGATGAAATGTATGGGGAAGAATCATCCCGTCGCATTGTCAACGGCAAACTACAAGAAGCCAGGGACGAAACTGGGAGAAACTGGGTATTTAATCCAGATAACCCCGGGAAAATTATGGTATACGACGGACGCACCGGGGAACCCTTCGATAGGCCAGTCACCGTGGGTGTGGCTTATATGTTGAAACTGGTGCATTTGGTGGATGATAAGATTCACGCCCGGTCCACAGGCCCCTATTCCTTGGTTACCCAGCAGCCCTTGGGTGGTAAAGCCCAGCAAGGGGGACAGCGATTTGGGGAAATGGAAGTATGGGCATTGGAAGCATTTGGAGCCGCCTATACCTTGCAGGAATTGTTAACCGTCAAATCCGACGATATGCAAGGACGGAACGAGGCATTAAATGCCATTGTTAAAGGCAAGGCAATTCCTCGGCCCGGTACCCCAGAGTCCTTTAAAGTATTGATGCGGGAATTACAGTCCTTGGGTTTAGATATTGCTGTCCATAAGGTAGAAACCCAGACAGATGGTAGTTCCTTAGATGTGGAGGTAGATTTGATGGCGGACAATAACTCCCGCCGCACCCCCTCCCGTCCTACCTATGAGTCCCTATCCCGGGAACCCATTGAAGAGGAAGAATCACCATCGATTTAGTTGTTAGTTGATGGTTGATGGTTGTTACTCACTCTGAGGAGGGAAGGAGGGAAGAAATAATTCCTAACTGGTGATCACTGATTAAATGGATGACACTGATGACACGGATACAGGTTGATAACCCAACTGTTCTTAACTCCTACCGTTCGGCTGAGCTCACGGCCGAAGCCTGTCAACTATCAACTGTCAACTCTACTTCCTACCTGTCAACTATCAACTGCCAACTCTTAACTCCCGCCTATCAACTATCAACTGTCAACTGCCAACTCTTAACTCCTACCGTTCGGCTGAGCTCACGGCCGAAGCCTGTCAACTATCAACTCCCAACTCCCAACTAACAACTGATCATGAGAAACGCCCAAAGCAATCAATTTGACTACGTAAAAATTGGCTTGGCATCACCAGAGCGAATTCGCCAATGGGGAGAACGAACCCTACCTAATGGCCAAGTCGTAGGTGAGGTAACCAAGCCAGAAACCATTAACTACCGCACCTTAAAGCCAGAAATGGACGGCCTATTCTGCGAGCGCATCTTTGGTCCAGCCAAGGATTGGGAATGCCACTGTGGCAAATACAAAAGAGTGCGCCACCGGGGTATTGTCTGCGAACGTTGTGGGGTGGAAGTTACCGAATCCCGGGTGCGCCGCCACCGCATGGGCTACATTAAACTCGCCGCACCTGTAGCCCACGTCTGGTACCTCAAGGGTATCCCCAGCTACATTGCTATTCTGTTGGACATGCCCCTGCGGGATGTGGAGCAAATCGTCTATTTTAACTCCTATGTGGTTCTTAACCCCGGGAATGCGGATACCCTCACCTATAAGCAGTTGTTGAGTGAGGACCAATGGCTGGAAATTGAAGACCAAATTTATAGTGAAGATTCAGAGCTGGTAGAGGTAGAGGTAGGGATTGGGGCGGAGGCTTTATTGCGACTCCTGGCTGATATTGACTTGGAGCCGGAAGCGGAAAACCTGCGGGAAAGTATTACCACCGCCAAGGGACAAAAGCGGGCAAAGTTAATTAAGCGTTTGCGGGTAATTGACAATTTTATTGCCACGGGTTCCCAACCAGAATGGATGGTAATGGCGGTGATTCCCGTGATTCCCCCAGATTTACGCCCCATGGTGCAGTTAGATGGGGGACGATTTGCCACCAGTGATTTGAATGATTTATACCGCCGGGTAATTAACCGCAATAACCGGTTGGCAAGGCTACAAGAAATTCTCGCCCCGGAAATTATTGTCCGTAATGAAAAGCGGATGTTACAGGAAGCGGTGGATGCTTTAATTGATAATGGCCGCCGGGGAAGAACCGTGGTGGGGGCGAATAACCGTCCCTTAAAGTCCCTATCGGACATTATTGAAGGGAAGCAGGGACGTTTCCGGCAGAACTTGTTGGGTAAACGGGTGGACTATTCGGGCCGTTCTGTAATTGTGGTGGGGCCAAAATTAAGTATCCACCAGTGCGGATTGCCTAGGGAAATGGCCATTGAGTTATTCCAGCCCTTTGTGATTAATCGCCTGATTCGCAGTGGCATGGTAAACAACATCAAAGCGGCGAAAAAACTCATATCCCGCTCAGATCCCAGTATTTGGGATGTGCTAGAGGAAGTGATTGAAGGACACCCGGTAATGCTCAATCGGGCACCAACCCTACACCGGTTGGGGATTCAGGCATTTGAGCCAATTTTAGTAGAAGGGCGGGCAATTCAACTGCACCCCTTAGTGTGTCCGGCATTTAACGCCGACTTTGACGGGGACCAAATGGCGGTGCATGTGCCATTGTCCTTAGAATCCCAATCGGAGGCCCGGTTATTGATGTTGGCATCCAATAACATTTTATCCCCTGCTACAGGTAGACCAATTGTTACCCCCAGCCAAGATATGGTTCTCGGGGCATATTATTTAACCGCAGAAAACCCCCATGCCACCAAGGGGGCGGGGGGATATTTTGGTTCCTTGGATGATGTGATTATGGCCTACGAGCAGGGAGTTGTGGATTTACACGCCTACATTTACGTCCGCTATGACGGGGAAGTAGACAGTGGGGAAGCCGATGATAAGCCCCAAGAGGAAGTGAAACACTCTGATGGCACCCGCACCGTCGTCTATAAATCCCGCCGGGTAAGGGAAGATGACCAAGGTAACCTAATTTCCCAGTATATATACACAACCCCCGGTCGCGTTATTTACAATAATGCCATTCAAGAAGCGATCGCTTCTTAGTGAAGAGTTGTTAGTTGTTAGTTGTTAGTTGGTAGTTGGTAGTTGTTAGTTGGTAGTTGGTAGTTGGTAGTGCTATTCACTCCAAGGTGGAAAAGAAGTCAGGAGGGAAGAAATAATTTCTAACTCCTAGCTGTCAATTGTCAACTCCCAACTCCTACCTAATAACCATCAACCAACAACCATCAACCATCAACTAACAACCATCAACCAACAACCAACAACCATCAACTATCAACCATCAACTAACAACTAACAATGGAAAAGATGATTTTTCGCAATCGCGTTGTTGATAAAGGTCAACTGAGGAAATTAATTTCTTGGTCATTTAATAATTATGGTACGGCCCGCACAGCCGTCATGGCCGATAAATTAAAGGCTCTGGGTTTCCGCTATGCCACAAAAGCTGGGGTTTCTATTAGTGTGGATGACCTCATGGTTCCCCCTTCCAAGCGATCGCTCCTAGATGAAGCGGAGGCGGAAATTCGCTCCACGGAGGAACGCTATCAACGGGGGGAAATTACGGAGGTGGAACGTTTCCAGAAGGTAATTGATACCTGGAATGGTACTAGTGAATCCCTTAAGGATGAGGTGGTGAAGCATTTCAAAAAAACTGACCCCCTCAATTCCGTGTATATGATGGCGTTCTCCGGTGCCAGGGGTAATATTTCCCAGGTGCGGCAGTTGGTGGGTATGCGGGGGTTGATGGCTGACCCCCAGGGGGAAATTATTGACCTACCCATTAAAACTAACTTCCGGGAAGGGCTGACGGTGACGGAATATATGATTTCTGCCTATGGTGCTAGGAAGGGATTGGTGGATACGGCCCTGCGGACGGCGGACTCCGGTTACCTGACTAGGCGATTGGTGGATGTGTCCCAGGATGTGATTATTCGGGAAATCGACTGCGGTACCAAGGAAGGGCTGCCGATTACGGCCATGAAGGAAGGGAATAAAACCCTGATTCCCATTGGTACCCGGCTCATGGGTAGGGTTGCGGGGGAAGATGTGGTCCATCCTACCACCGGCGAAGTCATAGCACCGCGCAATACCCCCATTGATGAAGAACTGGCGGTGGCCATTGAAAAGGCCGGGGTGCAACAGGTAATTGTGCGATCGCCATTGACCTGTGAGGCGGCCCGCTCTGTGTGTCAACATTGCTATGGGTGGAGTTTGGCCCATGCGAAGATGGTGGATTTGGGAGAAGCGGTGGGGATTATTGCCGCCCAGAGTATTGGGGAGCCTGGTACCCAGTTAACCATGCGGACATTCCACACCGGGGGGGTATTCACCGGTGAGGTGGCCAAGCAGGTAAGGGCGCAGATGGATGGTACCATTAATCTCCCCAGTAAGTTGAAGACCCGCAGTTTCCGCACCCGCCATGGTGAAGATGCCCTGTACGTAGAGGCCAATGGTTCCATGACTTTAGAAGGAACCAGTGGTCGTAGCAAGGATAACAAGGAAATTCCCCTGACCCAAGGTTCTACTTTATACATTACCAATGGTCAACAGGTGAAACAAGGACAGCTGTTGGCGGAGGTGGCTCTGGGGGGACGTACCACTAGGGTGAATACGGAAAAGGCGGTGAAGGATGTGGCCAGTGATTTGGCTGGGGAAGTGAAATTTGCTGATGTGGTGCCGGAACAAAAAACCGACCGCCAGGGGAATACTACCACCACCGCGGCCAAGGGGGGCTTGATTTGGGTGCTGTCGGGGGAGGTGTATAATTTACCCCCTGGGGCAGAGTTGGTGGTGAAAAATAATGACAAAATTGATACCAATGGGGTGCTGGCGGAAACTAAGCTAACTACCATGCATGGTGGGGTGGTGAGGTTGCCGGAATCCGCTCCCGGTAAGAGTACCAGGGAAATTGAGATTATTACGGCCTCCGTGGTGCTAGACCAGGCGACGGTGACGGTGCAAAGCCAACAGGGGCGGAATAATTACCTGGTGAGTACGGGGAATAACCAATTATTTAACCTCAGGGCCACCCCAGGGACTAAGGTGCAAAATGGCCAGGTGGTGGCGGAGTTAATTGATGACCACTACCGCACCAATACTGGGGGATTAATTAAATATGCTGGGATTGAAATTCAGAAAAAAGGTAAGGTAAAACAGGGGTATGAAGTGGTGCAGGGGGGTACCCTGCTGTGGATACCAGAGGAAACCCATGAGGTGAATAAGGATATTTCCCTGCTGCTGGTGGAAGATGGCCAATATATTGAAGCGGGGACGGAAATTGTTAAGGATATTTTCTGCCAAAACCATGGGGTGGTGGAAGTTACCCAGAAGAATGATATCCTGCGGGAAGTGGTGGTCAAGCCCGGGGAACTGCTGATGGCGGATAATCCAGAGGCGGTGATGGATAAAAATGATACCTTTATTCAACCAGGGGAGGAGTTTTTGGGGCAAACTTTCACGGAGTTGCGGTACATCCAGTATGTGGAGTCCCCGGAAGGTCCGGCCATCTTAAGCCGTCCCGTGGTTGAGTTCCCCGTACCCAATGAACCGGATATTCCTTCTACCACTTCTGTGAGCCAGGAAACGGGCCGTTCTATTGAATTGCGGGCGGTGCAACGGCTGCCCTATAAGGATTCGGAACGGGTGAAGTCCGTGGAAGGGGTAGAGTTGCTACGTACCCAGCTAGTGTTGGAAATTGAAACCGAAGCGGAGGCCGAACATAGTGCTTCTCCCCTGGCGGCGGATATTGAATTAACGGTAGACGACGATAATCCCGAGGTTCAGCGCCTACAAATGGTGATTTTGGAGTCCTTGATTGTGCGGCGGGACATTGCAGCGGATGCTACCCAAGGTAGTACCCACACCACCTTGGAAGTGCAGGAAGGGGACACCATTTTACCAGGGGCGGTGGTAGCACGTACCCAAATCCTGTGTAAGGAAGGGGGAATGGTGCGTAGCTTGCAAAGGGGCAGTGAGATAGTCCGTCGCTGTCTGGTGTTGAGAAGCCAAGATATGGTCAAAATTGAGACTAAAACCCAACCCATGGTGAAAGCTGGTGAGTTGCTGGTGGAAGGGAGGGAAATTGCCACGGGGCAGTTTATCAAGGAATCTGGGCAAGTCATCAGCGTGGATAAACCCGGTGGTGATTCCCCTGATAAAGATGGTGCCCTGGCGACGCAGAACTATACGGTGACTATCCGTAATGGTCGTCCTTACCGGGTGAGTCCGGGGGCTGTGTTGCAAATCGAAGATGGGGATTTGGTGCAACGGGGGGACAACCTAGTACTATTGGTATTTGAACGGGCGAAAACCGGGGACATTATCCAAGGATTACCGAGGATTGAAGAACTGCTGGAAGCTCGTAAGCCCAAGGAAGCATGCATCCTGGCAAAACGCTCTGGGGAATTGAAGGTGGTGTATGGAGATGGGGATGAAGCGATCGCTCTGAAGATTGCTGAACCCAGTGGTGTGGTTACGGATTACTCCCTCGGGCCTGGGCAAAATTTAATTATCCCCGATGGGGAAATGGTGAGTGCGGGACAACCTTTGACTGATGGGCCTTCTAATCCCCATGAGATTTTGGAAACCTTCTTTAATTTGGGTTCCGAGGATGGGGTTTATGCCTGTGCCAACCACGCCCTGCAAAAGGTGCAAAACTTCTTGGTGAATGAGGTGCAGTCGGTGTACCAATCCCAGGGGATTGATATTGCTGACAAACACATTGAAGTGATTGTGCGGCAAATGACAGCCAAGGTGAGGATAGATGACGGTGGTGACACTACCATGTTGCCAGGGGAGTTAATTGAACTGCGCCAGGTGGAACAGGTGAATGAGGCCATGGCCATCACCGGCGGTGCCAGGGCGCAGTATACCCCTGTACTTTTGGGGATTACCAAGGCATCTTTGAATACAGATAGCTTTATTTCTGCGGCCTCCTTCCAGGAGACTACTAGGGTATTAACGGAGGCGGCCATTGAAGGTAAATCTGATTGGTTGCGGGGGTTAAAAGAAAACGTGATTATTGGACGTTTGATTCCCGCCGGTACTGGGTTTAATGCCTATGAGGAGCCGAGTCCCCTGGAGGATTATGCCACGGACCTGACCAATAGTGTATTAGATGAAATGGACGACCCCTTAGATATGGTACTGGACGACCGCACGGCCCGTAATTATCATTTAGATTCTGGGAATATGGGGGATTCTGGGTTTATGAGCAGACGCACAGATCCATCTCCATCCATGGGTGAGCCGTCGATTTTGGATGATGACTTTATTGCCGATGAAGTGGCGGATTTGACGGATTCCGATGATTATGAATCGGATGATTATTCATAATTCATAATTCATAATTACGAATTATTCAGTTCCCATTTTTTCCATGGGAACTTTTTTTGTCTATTTTTTGGAAATTGCTTGTTCTGTCAGCAGATTGCATTCAGCAGAAGTACTGATGACTTTTCTATGCAAGTAGCAAAAAACTAGAAGTATATCTTGTTCAATATTTATAAGTAAATCAGTATTTATGCTTGAGAACCGATAAATTTACTTCAATTCCTAAATCTTATGATGAAATGGCAAGCTTTAACCCAAAAAATAGGCTCACAGCGTAGGCTGATGGCGCGGTTGATTATTGGAGGCACTACTTTAGTAGTCAGCGTCTGTGCTTATTATAGTTATCAAGTTGTGCGTAACTTGATGCTAGACAACTTGAAACAAAATGCTTTTTTGCAAGTAGAACAAAGGGTGGATGAAATTGACAGTTGGCTGACAATTATCAAAACTCAGATGGAAATGCTTGCCCATACTCCCAATGTACGTTCCATGGATTGGTCAATTGCTGAACCTTATTTACAGGCAGAAAAAGAGCGAATCGAATCAATCTCCTTTCTGGCAATTGGCAAACTGGATGGTTGGCGCTACGGTACTAGAGGCACTCCCAAAAATGTCAAGGATCGTCCTTATTTTCGTCAAGCAATGGCAGGAAAAACCAATGTAGGAGATCCCATCATCAGCCGCGCCTCAGGACTTCCTGCCATCGTCGTTGCCACACCCATTTGGGGAAATTCTGGCACTAATCAAAAGCCCATTGGAGAACTACACAATAATGTTAACATCACCCGGGTTACCGAGGTAGTCAATCGACTGCAATACGGCAAAAATAGCTATGCTTTGGCACTAAATTCCCAAGGACAAGCAATTGTTCATCCCAATCCAGCATTAATGTCAACCATCGAAAAACCCGCCCCTAGTTTATTAAACTCTCAAGAGAGTAATTTAGCAGCGATCGCTCGAAAGATGGTAAGCGGGCAAAAGGGTATAGAATTGATGTCAATGGATGGAGCCACAAATTATGTTGCCTATTTGCCACTGCAATCAGCCAAATGGTCCGTTGCTTTAGTAATTCCCCAGGAAAACATCGACTCCCAACTGCTTCCCTTAGATCTTATGGCACTGGTAGTTGCGGGATTAACAGGGACAATGATTTTTGTCCTGTGGCAGGTACAATCCTTTGAACAAATACAACTCAAGAAATCTAAAGCAACAGCTGATTTGGCCAATCAAGCCAAAAGCGAGTTTTTGGCAAATATGAGTCACGAGCTGCGGACTCCCTTAAACGGAATTTTGGGGTATGCCCAAATCCTCAGTCGCTCACAAACCTGGGGTGATAAGGAACATAAGGGAATCAATGTTATCCATCAGTGTGGTTCCCATCTGCTCATGCTGATTAACGACATTCTCGATCTTGCTAAAATTGAAGCTCGTAAACTGGAGTTACATCCCACTATTGTATACTTCCCATCCTTTTTACAAGGAATTGTGGAAATCATCGGCATTCGCGCCCAACAAAAGGAAGTTGAATTTATTTATCTCCCCGACGATGGACTTCCAGAAGCCGTGGAAGTAGATGAAAAACGCCTGCGACAAGTCCTAATTAATTTACTGGGCAATGGGGTTAAATTTACTGACAAAGGTAAGGTTACTTTCAAAGTTAGTATCTTGAATCAATCACTAACACAAAACAAAATTCGTTTCCAAATTGAAGATACAGGAGTTGGTATTACTCCAGAAGCAATTGCGAAAATCTTCATGCCTTTTGAACAGGTAGGAGAGGCACAATATCAAAAAGAAGGAACCGGACTAGGTTTGGCAATTAGTAATACAATCGTCCACTTGATGGGGAGTCAAATTCAGGTACAAAGTCAATTGGGCAAGGGAAGTAGCTTCTTTTTCGATGTAGATTTGCCCCTAGTCACTGGATGGGAAAAGGCTACTACTACAGATGGAAAACATATTATTGGTTATCAAGGGGAGCAGAAAACTATCCTGATTGTGGATGACAAGTGGGAAAATCGCTCGGTAATTGTCAGTTTGTTAGAGCCAATTGGTTTTGCAGTGGTTGAAGCTGAACATGGAAAGGAGGGACTAGCAAAAGCCAAGGAACTGCAACCGGACTTAATTATTACTGACTTATCCATGCCCGTAATGGATGGCTATCAACTGTTACACCAGTTACGCAGTGAAGAAACTTTAAAACATCTGCCAGTGATTGTTTCATCCGCTTCTGTGTCTGATATGGATAGACAACGGAGTTTGGAGAGTGGTGGAGATGATTTTCTTGCCAAACCATTACAAGTCCAGGAACTATTCCTAGCATTGGCAAAACATTTAGAACTTGTGTGGGAATACGAACATAATCCATCCGCTATGGCCACAGATAATCTGGTCGAGACTGCCATTTCTGATGTAAAATTTGTTGCCCCTGAACCAGAAGATTTAGCAATATTACTCAGCCTTACCCAACAAGGACGCTTGAAAAAACTTACAGAAGAAGCCACACGTATCCAGCAATTGAACCAGGAGTATGCTCCTTTTATAGAGAAGATTCTGGAGTTGACAAAGAGTTTTCAACTACAAAGAATCGAAGATTTGATTCAGGAATATATGGACTAATAGGAGTAAAAAATTGTATGGAAGAGAAGGATTTAATCTTAGTAGTGGATGATACTCCCATGAATTTGGAAGTGATTTCCGAAGCATTAAGTGAGGCTGGCTTTGAGGTAGCAATCGCAACCAATGGAGAAAGGGCACTCAAGCAGTTACAATATAGTCTGCCTAGTTTGATTTTACTAGATGTGATGATGCCAGGGATTGATGGCTTTGAAACCTGCCGTCACTTGAAAGCTTGGGAAGCAACTCGGAATATTCCAGTCATATTTATGACTGCTTTGTCTGATGTCACGGATAAGGTGAAGGGCTTAAGTTTAGGGGCAGTGGATTACATTAGCAAACCCTTTCAGGTAGAAGAGGTTTTAGCCCGGATTAAGACTCACCTGCAACTGCGTCAATTGAGCAAAGCCTTAGAAAAGCAAACAGCAGAGCTAACAACCACTGTAGAACAACTCCAGCATTCCCAGTTACAGTTAGTCCAGAGTGACAAAATGTCTGCTTTAGGTGAGCTAGTGGCGGGAGTTGCCCATGAAATCAATAATCCCATCACTTTTATTCAGGGAAATATTAGCCATGCCCAGGCTTATACCCAACATTTGATCGATCACCTAGAACTATATCAAATGCAAAGTTCTGGAGGAGAAATTGCTGCCCACGCAGAAGAAATTGAGCTGGAATATTTACTAAAAGACTTACCAGCAATTTTTACCTCCCTACAAGAAGGAAGTAAGCGGATTGCCAATATTAGTAATTCCTTGAGAATTTTCTCTCGCAATGATAATACAACCAAAGTACCATTTGATATTCACGAAGGCATCGACAGTACCCTAATGATTCTCAATCACCGCTTGAAAGCAAGTGGGAAACATCCTGCGATTAAAGTGATAAGGGAGTATGGTGATTTTCCTCCAGTTAAATGTTTTGCTGGACCCCTGAATCAAGTATTTATGAATCTACTGGCAAATGCTATTGATGCCTTGGAAGATGGAAACAAGGGACGTAGTTTCGATGAAATCCAGGCAAATCCAAATTTTATTAAAATTAAAACCTATTTAAATGACGGTGGTGATAGTATCCTGATTCGGATTCAAGATAATGGCATAGGTATCTCAGATGCAGTCAAAGAAAAAATTTTTGACCACCAATTCACTACTAAGCCAGTGGGCAAAGGAACAGGATTGGGTTTATCCATTGCCCAGGAAATTATAGTGGCAAAGCATCAAGGGACTTTGGAGATTAATTCCACTTTAGGGAAGGGTTCAGAATTTATAATTTCTATTCCTGTGGAATAATATGCAAGACTTTGATTTCTCATCGTAACATAATCTGCTTTCTATCTCTTTTTATATAGTTAAAATATCAAAATCATTCTTATTTGATTTTCGTATTTATAGGTTTGTAATCTAATCCTAACTTTTGAGCACAAAAGCCAATATTTATAACTTGATTTGGTTCAATTATTTTTCCCCAATCTAAAGGAGTGACAATATATTCTTTTTTCCTTTTTTGCAAAAATTTAGCATTCCAAGAATTATTAATTCTAGCTTGTTTCATCTCAAAGGAAAACTGCCAATTATTTACTTTTAAATCGCTTTGATTCGTAATTTTAAAATTAACACAAAATCCTGTATCCCAGTCAGAATAAATATCACTAATTACTTGTAAATGAGTGGAAGTTGAGGCAATAGGTAAGGGAAGATTTACTACCTTTTTGTCTACATTAGTGGTTTCACCTTCATCTAATTTTCTCCTCCCCATCTGTGCTATCAATTCAGGAGTTAATTTGACAGGCAACAATTGCGATAGAAGCTGCTGCTTGGGGATATCTATATTTTGCCAATCATCTAGTAATATACCCCCTGTATCAGCACTGTTAGGATTCCAGCTCCAGTAAGCAAAGCTCAAATTTTTCTGCTTAATATATTGCACTAACTTATTTTGCCAAATTCCTTCTATACTTTCTGTGTCTACCCGTCGTCCACCAAATTCACCAATTAATATAGGAGCAATATTCTGACTAGAAATATAATTAAATCCTATTTGCCAGCGATGTAAAAGATTTTCGGGAAATGTTTTATCCGTAAAATAGGGTTGATTATATACTCCAGGACCATATTCATGGGGAGAATAAACTAATTTATTTCGCCGAGATAAACGCACTGGATAACGTTTAACTCCTTCTAAATTTCCACCTTGCCAATGTATTTTTAGGTATTGATTAGGCACATTTTTCTCTACTCCTTCCACCACAATTAACCAGTTGGGATTAATTGCCAAAATTTCATTTCCAGCACGTTCTGCTGCTAGTCTCCAATCGGTTTTTAAGTCACCCGTACCCCAGCTTGCCTTACCATGGGGTTCATTTTTTAAATCTGCACCAATAACATTAGCTTGATTTTTATACCTTGTAGCTAACATTTTCCAAGTATCAATCCAATCAGCTTCCGTAAACCCATCTCCATACCATAATTCCGGAATGCGTTGGTTATTTAAGCGGTGATTGTCGAGAAGAATTAATAATCCCTGATTTTCGGCTTCTTGGATAATTAAATCCATTACCTCTAAAGGGGTTTTACCTAATAATTCTTTGTTACTACCAATGTTGAAATTAATACCACTAGTATCACCTAATTCTAGGGGAGATTTGCTATTTAATGCTTGTAGGGAATATGGTAGACGAATTAGGTTGTAACCCAATTGCTTAATTTGTGACAGCATTTCCTTATAATCTCGCTGCCATAAGCCTTGGGGAGCTTGCGTTTGGGTTTCTATACCAAACCAGTTCACTCCCCTAAGTAATACTGTTTCGCCTTTAGCATCAATAATTTTGGCACCACGGGTAGAAAGAGGCAGGTTTATTGCCATTCCAGGAGTTGCCATTGCTTTTTGGTTATATTCAAATAAGGGTAGTTCTATGAATATACTAATTACAAAAAAGATTGCAGCTAGTGTAAATATTAATATTCGATGCCGATGGCTTTTTTTTCGCTTTTTGTGTAGGGAACGATATCTCATATATAGAGATTTTTATAATTTATTTCAAACTGAATTATTATATTTACTCAGACATTTCCACCACATTTTTGTTCCTAAAATAAAAATACATCGACTGATGTAATTGCATTTATATATAAATTATGCAAAACTATGCAATGCCATTTATTTTGGTTCACCACATGGTACACCACTTGTTTTGTGTATCAATAATTTTTGACCAAAGAAGAAAAGGATACAAGCCCCTTAATTTAATTTATGAAAAAGCTAGAAATAATTGTGCCGCGCTGCATCGCTATTTCAAGCCCTTAGTTTGCTGGTGTGGGGTGAATCGGTAAATCCAAAATAGACAACGGATAACGGATTATCTGTTTTTCAAAATCTAAAATTGATTGACTGATTAACTATCTTTCCTTTGTTAAAGAAAAAGAATTACCACAACCACAAGTGACACTCGCTTGGGGATTATAAAAACGGAAAGCGCCCCCGATTAAATCTTCAGAATAATCTAACTTTAAGTCCTTGACATAATTTAAACTTTCTGAATCTATGATAACTTGAATATCATCACAGTCAAATGTGCGATCGCTATTTCCTATTTCCCTATTATTAAAAGAAAGATCGTAAAACAAGTCATTACAGCCACCTGGTTTAACTGCTAATCGACAGCAATTGTTGGATATTTGCTGCTTAAACATTAACCGGCGAATTTCTTTAGCTGCTGCTTGGCTAATTTGAATCATAAAACCCTGGTATAACTTGAAAACCCCATCGTCAGTATTACAGATGGGGTAAGCACAATCATACAGCAGAATCAGGAATTTAATCTGACATAAGTCCACAGCAAACCAGTCTTGGAGATAATTGCACCACTGACATCAAAATTATTCTATGTTATCTATCACTGATTGCCTGGGGAATTAATCCTCATTAGAAACACGGGAGTAATCATCTTGGTAGCGAATGATATCATCTTCTCCCAAATATTCCCCATTTTGCACTTCAATTAAAACGAGGTTAATTACACCAGGATTTTCTAAACGATGGGCAGTACACTGAGGTACATAGGTAGAACGGTTATTACTTAATAAAATTTCTTCTTCTCCACAAATTACCTTAGCTGTACCAGAAACAACAATCCAGTGTTCGCTACGGTGATGATGCATTTGTAAGCTCAGACGGTGTCCAGGCTTTACTTCAATACGCTTAATTTTGTATCCCCGTCCTTCTTCTAAAATCGTAAAAGAACCCCAAGGACGTAATTCTGTTGCTGCAACTCCCCTGGGAGTTACATTTGGTGGAACAGGTAGGGATGCAATGGAAGAAGTTTCTTGAGATTGAGCCATATTTACCTCGTTTAATTGTCGCTACTCACACTTAATTTTTAGATGCAAGAATATGGTGCTATGTTGCCATCATCGACATTGGCAATTTGAACCACTATTGCCAAAGATAGCAAAATAAATCTTGCTGGTGTTATTAAGAACTGGTAAGATTACTAACTTTATATAATTTCTTCATCAAAAAAATAACTAATTTTTCTTAACTTTAAAAATGTATGGAATTAAAATTTAATCAATTTTCACAAGAATATTGAGAGATTTTTTTCTCTGTAAACAAGAAGAATTTTTTCTAGTCAACTAGTGGTTCATCGCATTAATTTTGACAAGTCGGGGATCTGTTGCCCCCTCTGCTAGCATATTTTTTGTTGTAGGGTGTGTAACCCTACGAGCATATAGCACTAGGGCGTGTTTTCAAACTCGTTGTATCCTAATAAAAAGGTAATTTGAGCAGGGTGCATCGATGAGTCGAGGAGATTTAAGTAATGAACAATGGGAGGGGTTAAAAAAACTACTTCCACC
>JASJCX010000105.1 GCA_030065255.1 Calothrix sp. MO_167.B42
AAGGAAGTAGATAATTTATGCTTTTTAGCAAAGAATCTTTATAATGCAGCGAACTATTTAGTCAGACAAAGTTTCATTTTTGATGGAAAATATCTAAATTATTATACAGTCCAAAAGCTCATAAGTAGTAGTGCAGATTATAAAGCATTGCCAGCAAAGGTTTCACAGCAGGTTCTGATGCGATTGCATGAAGCATGGAAAGGATTTTTTAGTTGCTTAGGGAGTTATAAAGAACATCCAGAAAAATTTGAAGCTCCTGTACGCATACCAAAATATTTACATAAAACAGATGGTCGATTTCCATGTATCTATACGACTCAAGCAATTAGTAAAAAATATCTGAAACATCAGCAGATAAATCTATCAAAAACTTCTATATTTGTGAATACAGTAGTAGATAATATCCACCAAGTTAGATTAGTCCCTAAATCCGGTTACTACCTGTTTGAGGTAGTTTACTCAAAACCAGTGGTAAATGCTACTTTAAATAGTGATTCCATAGCCGGAATTGACATAGGACTGAATAATCTAGCAGCTGTAACATCTAATATAAAAGGCTTTCAACCAATATTAGTCAATGGCAGACCATTAAAGAAAATTAATGCTTTTTATCATCACAAACGTAGTTACTTACAATCGAAACTATCGACAAAACAAAAAACATCTTTAAAAATCAAAGATATTCTACGTAAACGAAACTTCAAGATAGATGATTATCTCCACAAAGCAAGTCGCTTAGTAATCAATTATCTGGCAGCAAACCAAATTGGGACACTTATAATTGGTCATAACGACAAGTGGAAGCAATCAATTAATTTTGGTAAACGTAACAATCAAAACTTTGTTTCAATACCATTTTCTAGATTTATTTCAATGCTCAAATATAAAGCAGAGCTAATAGGAATAAAAGTGATTGTTACAGAAGAGAGTTACACTTCTAAATGCTCATTTATTGACTCAGAACCTTTATGTAAGCAATCAAATTATAAAGGTAGAAGAGTCAAACGCGGATTATTCCTTAGTCTAGAGGGAATATTAATTAATGCTGATTGCAATGGAAGTGGAAATATCATAAGAAAAGTAGTCCCTAATGCTTTTGTTGAGGGGATAGAGGGGGTTGTAGTTCCCCCAGTCAGGATTACTCCTCACAAATAAATTTTATGGTCGATGTTATATTTGACTATAAAATTTACAACTATACATATAATTAACCAAATTCCCAATATTTTCTGATAACCACTCGCAAAAATTTAGATCCCCGACTTCTCTAAGAAGTCGGGGGATCTGGGCACCGCTAATTTACAATTCAAATATTACTGTAAATTAACCGAGATTAACTTTCACAACTTTATTCTTTTCCTCAACTGCTTTAGGCAGTGTTAAATTCAAAATACCATCTTTATAATCAGCAGTGACATTAGTATTTTGAATCCTTGTAGATAGGGGGATTACACGCTGGAACTTACCATAATAAAATTCACTTCTGGTATTACCATTTTTCTCTGATTCAGTTGCAGATTTGCGCTCGCCACTAATAGAAACCGCATCTTCTGTAACTTGAATATCCAGGTCTTTGGCTTCTATTCCTGGTAGTTCTAGTTTGAGATGAATAGCATCATCAGTTTCGGACATTTCCGCAGCAGGAGTCTTAAAAGAATTATGTAAATCTTTAAAATTTGTTGGTGCTAAATCTTCAACTAAACGATTAAAGCGACGTTCTAGGGTATCAAGTTCTTTCCAGGGATTGTAACGAACTAACATCATAATCCTCCGTTTATTTGCTTTTTAATTACTGTGTTTAACTTGTTGCTTCGATTATCATCTTAAGGGTAGTTATAAATAGTGTATATTCGGTTTTTATCACTTAACTAATCATGATTGCCGAACCGGGAATTAAATACTATTATTAAATACTATTAAATGTACGGTTAACTGTAAAATGAAAGTACGGTTAACTCGAAATACTAATATTATGACAAGTCAAGAAAACTGGGAAAGTACAAGCGATGCAGCCGTCGCCGAAGCCGCTTCTCTTAACTCAGAACAGTATCAGAAAAAGATGCGGCGACGTAAAGAAGTGCAGGAAAAACGTATTGCCCAAGCATCGCCAAAGAAAGGTTTAATTATTGTCAATACTGGTAATGGTAAAGGGAAAACCACCGCAGCCTTGGGAATGGTATTGCGATCGCTCGGTCATGGGTATAAAGTAGCAATTATTCAATTTATAAAGGGAGCATGGGAACCCTCGGAAAAAAAGGTATTCGATTTGTGGCAAGATCAGATAGAATTCCATGCCATGGGTGAAGGTTTTACCTGGGAAACTCAAAATCGCGATCGCGATACCCAAAAAGCACTGGCTGCTTGGCAAAAGGGGTTAGAGTATATCCGCAACCCAGAGTTTCAACTGGTATTATTAGATGAAGTGAATGTGGCTGTGAAACTTGGTTATCTCCAGGCTGGGGAGATTTTAGCTGGATTAAAACAAAAGCCTGACGATAATCATGTAATTCTCACAGGTAGAGGTGCGCCACAGGCTCTCATTGACGCAGCTGATTTAGTGACGGAAATGAATCTAGTTAAGCACCCCTTTCGGGAACAAGGGGTAAAGGCACAACCAGGGATAGAATTTTAACTTGAATTTTCTAAAAAAAATCCCCGTGCGTGAACGCCGGGGGTAATATTATACTTAAATTAGCGAATAGTAAAAAACGGTATAAATTATACAAAAATACTAAAAAACATTCGTGTTTCATCAATAAAATAATTGAGTCTCCTTAATGGCTTAAACCAATAAGTATCTTTTTGGCGATAACTATTTGCAACTTCTGGCATTAAACTTATATCTTGTCCAGTAATTTGCACAATTTTTTGAATATACTGGTCATCTATGACTCCAGAATTATGGGCATAAAGATGTCGATGCTGCATTGCTTCTTGAATTGAAGCAAAATGAGGATTTGTTAGTAAATCATAATTAAGTTCTTCTTTATAAAGTGTAACCACATCTGTTCTATTGCTTGACTGGAATCGTTGAAATATTCCATGCTTATATTTTGGATCATCCTTGAGTTCGGATATCTTTGTATATCCTTTTTTATCCATATAATATTCCTTAAGGCATACTTCAATAGTAGACCCCAGAAAAATCATAGTAGTCATATCAAAGAACTTATCACTGAAACTTCCTTCCCATATATCTTTATAGGTTTTGTAGTTTCCAGCAATTTTTCGTCCTTCATCTGTAATTTTTTGCTGTTCAAGCGCACGTGATAGTACTGGTCGAAGGTAATAGTGTATTTCAGCAACACGATTAATTTTTTGTTTGAAATAATCCTTCATATCATGTCTGGATAATCGCTTATGATACAACTAGAGAGTACTAGGATAAGCGATTATCAAAACGAATTATTATTAAAAATGCAAAATCATAGTGCCAAATAATTTTGTCAGGAGGACTCCACAAAAAAAATGATCCAATCTTGTGGGATGGGCATCCTGCCCGTCCCTATATTATTAGCAGGCAAGATGCCTGCACCACAAGAAATCTTGGGATATTTTTTTATTTGGAAAACTCAAGAGGTCTAATATCTAACTAGGGGAAGCAAACATCAGAATCAATTCTTTGTCCTTCCCCCAGATAAGATAAGCAACCAATTATTCCTTTAATAGCAAGTAATATAAACTGCCATTACCACCTGTAACACCAGCTCGTCTACCTGCTAAATCACCAGTACCCATGAAATAATCAACCCTACCTGGAGTCTTAATCGCACTACCAGTATCTTGATCGAGTACAAAGCGACTTACCCGCCGATACCTCAAACCCCCACTACCAGTTGGATAGGGGAAAGAAGCATTTACTATTGCCAGTGCCCCTGGAGGCATGAGAGACTTATCTGTGGCAATCGATCGCTCTGGGGTTACAGGAACGCCTATACTACCACTAGCAGGTGTACCATTAGTTTCCTTGAAGAAAACAAAGCGTTCCCACCGGGGGAAATAACTATTCATTTCCAGGGGATTTTTCTTAAAAAAGGAAACTACCTTGGGTAAAGTCAATTTATTTCGCGGCAGCTTACCATCTTTTAGTAATTCCTTACCAATACTTGTCCAAGGATAGTCCGTACCCCCTGCATAACCAACAGAACTTGTGGTTCCATCAGTTAGTTTTAGGGTAGCAGAACCTTGGATATGGATCATATAGGCATCTAAGCGATGGCGGAACCAAAATAATTCCAAACCACTAATAGGACTTTTCTTACCCAGCAAAGCATCCTTACCTTCCAGTTCTACCCTGGTGGGATGGGGTGTAGCCCATTGCTTAAAATCGGGCGGTATTCTATACAGTGGATATTTATATTGAGCAGTACGCACCCTACTAGCTTGATAAACTGGCTCGTAGTAGGCGGTAAATTTCACAGTGCCCTTATTGTCATTACCTACGGACTTATAGAATGCAAACTCCCGACGCACAGCATCTTGTAATTGAGAAGCAGACTTGGAATTAACTACCAACTGGCGAAAGCGGACTAAACTACGAATCACTCGCTCCCGGGTAATTCCCGGTACTAGATAATTCTCATAAGCCTCAACAGCCTTCTTCGATTTTGTCAAATAACGCAGGCTATGATCAATAGATTTTACCAGAGCCCAGCGATCGCCTGCTTTGCCTTTACCTTGGCCGCCCCAAAAAATTTGACTATCCCAACCCAAACAAGCGTGCCGGGGTCTACAATTATTACTCAATGGTAATATCTTAAGTGGGGGCGGTGTCTCAACTTCTTCCGGCTCATCTGGCACCTGTATCGGTATTGATAGTGGTGGGGACTGCTGAGTTACCTGTGCTACCACCGACCACATTGGGTAGGCCAGGATAGCACCCAAACTCAAAGACAGTAAACCAAGTTTTTTCCTCATATTTTACGTAAATCTTTCTACACTAGAGTTAAATATTGGTTCTACTCGAATTGCCGAAATCCGAGACGGACGCACTACCATGTACTCCCCCTGAATGTTTTTGATTGGCACATTAATAAAATCTTCAGAAGCAGACTTGGGAACTAGTTCACCACTATACCACTTCTGGAAATCTTGAATATTAGGAAAACGTACTTCTTCGCGATGGCCACCTTCGATAAATAGCTGCACCGAATATTCACTTGGAGTTCTAGGCATAAGATTGAATCATTTACAACATATCCAACCCATTGTTAACCACATCACCCCGGAATGGGAAGAGTAAGTTTTCGATATTCACCGGACATTTGGTAAAAGGTAAAACAAGTGTGTTTTTGTTACTCATACCTATGGCCTAGGACGGTGGTTTATATGCAAACAGTTCCCAGAAGACCTGTTTCTCCTATGTGGACTTTGTAAAAAATATGAAGAAAAATAGGGTATTACTGGCGGATGATGCCGGAACACCCATCCACGCGGGTTTGTTTATCAATTGGAAGTCATGGACAATGAGTGATTTCCGCTGCAATCACTCACAGTAGTAGGGGTAAATATAAACTGATCATAAAACTTGAGTTTTATGTCAAGAATCTTCCTTTCCATGTCAATGAAGCTTTTTTTGGCAGCTTCATCAATGAAGCTTTTTTTGGCAGCTTCAGAAGTTAGCATTTCTCGTAAACGTGCCCCTAACCTACCTGAATGAGTTGCTGAAGCAAGCGAAGCCTCTGCCATAGTTTCCCTAGAATCATGGCAGAAATGAGGGTAGTAAAAACGCGATCGCTTATCTCCATCCACACTAAAATATTTGGACATTTTTATTCTTTTCCAGAATTCACCATACTCAACTGAAACTAGTACTTCACCCCAAAAACGCAGCATGGTTAATAGCTTTACATCGCATAATTCACTATTTTCAAACCCACAAACAAGGGCTAGGGTTTTCTTAATTGTTTGATTCGTTGTATCTGAAGGACGGGATTTCACGATATCTAATTTTGTCGCTCCAAGCAACATTAAATCATAAACCAAATCTTCCCTATGTGAAGGAGTATTACCATTAAAGTCAGGGTACTCTTCCCGCAATATTTGGCGAGCTATCTTTATAGATTCTAAGTCTGTAAGAGAGTCAATCGCTATATCATAAACTGTAGTTAAAGTCAGTGACAAAAACCGCCTTTGAATCAGTATTTCGAGAAATTTTTCTTGAGAAATTGATTTAATATTTTGAAAAACACTATGATTCTTAAATTGTACAATCAATTCATCTTCAATCTTATCTAATTCAATCATATTATCTCCTCATATATTTCTATTTATTTCGTTAAACCTTGGAGCCATAATACTTATTTCAGTACGCCAATTATTTATATCATTAAATTCTTGTCCAATCTCCCATAGTGTATCTATTTCTTTAAATATAGCTTCGCCCAAAATTGATTCTTTAGATAGAACTTCAATCTGAGGAGATTTTATAGCAAGCTGCCTATGAAAGAAAACACTAACAAAAAAGCGTTCATCTGCACTATACACTGAAATTGAAGGTAGCGAATTGTATAGCTTGACCTTCAAGCACTGTTGTTTACTTTGATCATCGAGTCTTTGTACAATACTACTCAATGTATCAAGACAGTGCTGTATTTCTGATCTAACTTGATTCTCATCACGATAACCTCTCAATGCCTGACTTCGTAATCTTGCAATACCAGAGTTCGGATACAACATCAGAATCTTCACAGTAGATTTTTTATTGAGGGCAGTCACTAATGCATCAGCTAAAAAGTCAAGATTTGGAATAAATGTATTTAGTATAGTTATTTCTTTAGCATTGCTGATATATTCCTTAAAGGAATCAGAATATAAACTCTTATGTACGTCTACTATCCCAGCATCGTGAGTATTTTTTAGTGCCCGAAATATGGTTTTTATATCAATTTCATCTAAACGCTGTTCAATTCTTGTTAGTTGTTCAATTTTTGTATCTGGATGACTTAGCTTACGAACTAACTCATCACTCAGTATATCCGATAAATCTTCAGTATCATTTTTATACCGGATAGCTTGAATGCCTCGGTATGCCACGTATGACACAACAAATAAAAGTAAAACTGGAATCAAATTCGTAATAATAGCTTGTAAGAAGTCTTTTATTGGTTCGTCTATTGGTATTGAAGGAATCGAGAAGTAGGCTACTGTAAAACAAAATAACGCGATAATCGCTATGACAAATATGAACCAGTCTAGTGCTGCTAAAAGATTCTTGATTCTGAGTGAACCCTGTGACTTTTTGACCATAGTACTGATCGCATCTTAAATTAATATACTTGAGATTATCGTGTAACTTTATTGTCTAGCCGCTAAAATTTTGGGATTTATACAGAAATGTAGTGGTCTAACAATGATTCAGTGGTAATTTCTCACTGATACCACTTATCAATCACTGCGGGTGGAAGGATGATTCGGTGTAGACGCTCACATAACACCAAAAAATCGTCTAAAAGGTTCCTAGTAGTGGTAGCACCTTTTTCTTCAATAACTCTACCAAAGCTGGCTCCATATACTCATATTCATCTTTGATATCCAGACAAATCACTCGCTTTCCTTTGAGCCAAGGTTGAAATTTATTGTCAAGTTTTTTCTTATGAGACTTTTCCATGACAAAAATGATATCTGCCCATTCAATTGATTCACTATCCAAAGTGACTTCTGCGCTTGTATCTAGTCCAGCTGAATCTACCTCTAACCCCTCATAGTCTTGGAATACAGCTTCAGCTGTCGGACTGCGTAATCGGTTGCGGCTACAAATAAACAATAATCTCTTCATCAACCACTAAACAAACAATTTAAATCTTACTAGTTGATTTTCAATTGCTTGGGGTAGGGTTTTATCTAATTCTTTAGAGTTTTGGAACTGTAAAATTTGTGATGGAGGCCAATCAAAAGGAAACTCACCAGTTAATTGCGAACCTTGCATTTGTGCGAAGACGATTTGCTCGGAACGCTTTGTTGCTATGGCATAACCTATTTCCACAGAAACATGGGGACTGGGAATGAGAGTTCCATTTTCTTTATCTTGAAAGTTAGTAATTGGTGTAGTATCAGCAATAAATAGTAAACTTCTACGAATTTTCCTCATCATCGTTGAGGATAAACGTAGGGAACCTTCCTTGGGACGATATGATTCTACCAATGTCAAAGGCAAACGCGATCGCTTATTTAATTTTTCTAAACTTGTTTGCAATCCCTCTCGCAGGGAATCCCTAGCTTCACCATCCTCATTTTGGCAAGAAAAAAATATCGTTGGTTCTAATTGTGCCAACAATGTTTGCTTGGTGAAATAAATTTCATGGCTAATCAAATCAATATTAGCTACACAATAGCCACCGCTACCCTCTACATAAAACTCAATATTTTCCCCTTCCAAATAGCGCCTAAACCAAGTTGATTGCTTCACTTGTTCACTATCTTCGAGAAAATCTGCCCGCAATCCTGACTTTAATAAGCTTTTTTTACTCACACGAATATCTGGGGGGCGTTTTTCTAACTCTCTAATTGGCTCATAATCCTGAAGATACCATGCTCTCAGAGCAATTATCGACATAAGGCACTGCTTGAATATATACTGATAAGTTTGGGTATTTAGATCCCCGACTTCTCAAAGAAGTCGGGGATCTGTTGCCCCTGGTGAACTAATGGGATGAAGTACTAGGCATCTTTTGCGAACTTGAATTAATCAAATCTCAAGTCCTATAGCAATGGACATATTGGTTAGGACAGCATTGTTCGATTCAAGAACCGTCAACCGTCAGATGAGGAGATGAGGAGATGAGGAGATGAGGAGTAAAGCAATTAAAACTCCTAACTCTTAACTCTTAACTCTTAACTCTTAACTCTTAACTCTTAACTCCTAACTGTCAACTGCTATAAATTACTTAATATCCAACAATTCCACATCAAAAATCAGGGTAGCATTGGGAGGAATTACACCACCAGCACCACGGGGACCATAACCTAAATCTGAGGGGATTGTCAGCTTACGGCGCTCACCCACCTTCATAGAGCCTACACCTTCATCCCAACCCTTAATAACTTGCCCAATACCAATTTTAAAGCTGAAAGGGCTGTTGCGATCGCGGGAACTATCAAATTTAGTTCCGTCTTCTAGGGTTCCAGTGTAATGAACTACAACTGTTTGTCCTATTTCGGGGGTTGCACCGTTACCCTCTTGGATAACTTCGTACTGTAGTCCAGAGGCGGTGGTGATGGTGTCAGACATATTCTTATTGGCGATTGGGGTATTTGTATTTTTTTCAGTTTCAATGGTAGAGACTGTTGTGCCAGTATTTAACTGGGATTGGGCAGCAGTATTTTGTGATGTACCACCGATTTGTGCTACTACCAGCACAACTACACATATGAGCATGAAGCCCAGGCTAAGTAAAATGGCTTTCAAAATTATTCCTCTCTACTGAGGTGGTTCGACAACTAGATTACCAGCAGAACACACTTAGTACAATTTTGCACAGGTTCCTCTTGTGATTAAGTTGCGTAACTTAACGCCAAAGCTTATTTTCTAAATCCCTTACCTGACGTTCTAGTCGGTCGATTCTACCCCGTAATTCATCTACTTCATTTTGACGAGCAACCCCTAAATCTTGCATCATATTCCGCATTTGTCTTTGCATTTGCTCTTCCCAAGTACCCTGCTCAGACTTTAATTGCTCTACCATATCATCCATGACAGCTTTCGCTTCTTCAGGATCTAGTTTGCCATCTTTAACTAGTTTCTCACTGGCTTCCTTGAGTTTGTCAGCTACTAAGGATGTTGTACCAATGCCAAGCATTACTAACTGTTGCATCCAGTTGTTATTATCCATACTCCCTTCCTGTAATATTTTTTAAACAGCTAACTCCTGCTCTTAAGTTTAGCTAATCACGCTATGCGAAGGAATTGTTCTATTTTAGTACTAAATATATTGTCGCAAAACCAAAGGAGGAATGAAAATATAGCAATCCTAAATGAGTTATGAACAAGGTGCTTGTTTTTGTTCTAATAAAAAGTTTTTCACAAGTATCATCAAGCTACTAACTATTTAGTATCAGTGTATCATTAGTATGTAAATCAAATAGGATTGCTAGAGATGGTTGTTGAGCTGCTAAAGTTTAAAGTTCCCCCAGGAAAACGGGATTTATTTATTCAGCAGGATGAAGAAGTCTGGACAACAGCCTTGTCTGCTTATCCTGGGTTTTTTCGGAAGCAGGTGTGGTTGAATCCCACAGAACCTACAGAAGTAACCATCGTCATTCACTGGATAACTAGGGAACAATGGAAGGCGATTCCCCAACTAGAATTAGATAAAATCACTCAAAGGTTTGATCAAGTTTTTCCATACCCCTATGAGCTGGTTGAGGCATCGGAATATACAGTCATGGGCGAGTGATAAATGGTAATACTACTGATGCTACAACCCCCAAGGTAACGGCTAATAGCCAAAAAAAGTGACGCTGCTGGGTTTGACGCAGAATAACCAGTTCTGCTTGGTACTGTTTGCGTAATACCTGTAATCCTTGTGTACCACCCAATTCATCTGCAACTGCCTGTACTTGCTGTAACATTTGCTCTGTTTGCGATCGCATTTGGGTAATTTCCCGAGCCATTTCCCCAATCTCCAATTGAGCAGCTTCAATTTGCGATGCTTTCTCCCCTACAGTCTGTTGCGCTGCGACAATAGCATTTTCGATTGACTGGGTTTGTTGGAGAACATGGCGGGCAGAATTAATCCCTGTGGTGATGGTGTTTTCCAATTCTTCTAGTTGTCTGGCAATTTCCTCGTCTGTATGTTTTAACACACCTTCATCTCCCTCTTTTACGTATACATAAAATTTGCTAAACGATGGTTAAAGGCTTCGCAAAGTAAAGAAACTAGGGGTTTGGACTGATGGGATGGATTGATAATCTCTTGCCAAAATGGCAAATTATGTTTATAATCCGCATCAACTAGATATGCCCTTACCCTTGCTGCTTCATAAGGAAGTCCTTTACGTTCTAAATCCTTAGCAATAGCTTTAAGTAGACGTTCATATTCTGACACATCGGTGTTTTTTAAGGGAGATGCGGCTTCTACCGCTTGCCAAGAACAGTGCATTGCCCTCAAAATTAGACAACGCAGGGAAATACTTTCAGCTTGCTGTAATTCCCTATTTAACTGCTCTGGGGGATTTTGGGAAAGTTGAGCGATTGCTTTTTGTTCCCATTGATAAAGTGCGCTGTCCCTCACCTCAGCCAGTTGTAGTGCTAAATAGGTATCCCAGTATAAACACCCACTGTTGCATCGTTTAAGTAATCGCTGTTGCACGTCGTGGGTAATTTGGTTGAGATCCATATCGCTAGCAACTTCTGTCATCCACTGGATAGCTGTTTGATTATCCACGCGCTCGCAATTGTTAAAATAATTACCACCAAAACTGTTTAGCCTGGTAATTTCTTCTGTAGTCGCCACTACCAACAACCGAGTACGAGCACGGGTAAGCAGAGTATACCATTGAAAGCTTTCTGCTAGTGAGGGCATACCAGTCCCCTCAAATAGACAAAAAGCCACACAACCCTCAAATTCTCTGCCCTTGGCTTGCTCTGGATTTAAAATCAACAAATTTTCTGAGGAATTTAGGGGTTGAGTAGAAAATACTTTCACCGCATTCGCCAAATCATGGAGTAAATGGCGGCGATTTTCTTCCTTGTTGGTTTCTCCCGCCAATTCTCGCAAAAATTCCAGAGCCTCTGCCTTCGATTCACATTCGAGCAATCGCACTGCTTCCCCAGTTTCCACTGCATCTTCTGGTTTTGCTGGCTCTGGTAATTTTTTTGCTCCCACCCTAGAGCTAATTTGTTGTCCAATTTGACAAAATTGATTAGCAAATTCTAGAATTTGGCGAGAATTGCGATAATTACGCCTCAACTCCACAGTATTTTTAATCTTTAATTGATTCCATGTAAAATCCGTGGGACTAATCCGTTGATTTAAATCCCCTAATAACCATAAATATGTCTGATGTCCCTGTTCTACCCAGGATTTACACACTGTAATAATCGCCTGCAATTCACTTAATAATAAATCTTGAGCTTCATCCACAATTAAAATAGAGCATTCAGCATTGGTAATTGGTTGATGGATGTTTGATTGTAGTAGTTCGGCTGCATCTAAGCGACTGATACGATAGGCTAAAGCTTTATACCAATGTTTTGGATTAATATTTGACAGGTAGTTTATCCGTTGAGTATTGGCTTTAAACATGACATTTTTACCTTGCCTATGATTTCCCTCTTGCAGCACAAAAGCTTGGTAAAGTAGCACATCTCTATAGGTAATTTCCGTTTTTTTAGATTTATATTTAATTGCTTGCCGTAAAGCTGCTAATTCCTCCTGAGGAGAAGCCAATTTATCATTAAACTCTGGATGAATTTTACCTAACCATTGGGGGAAAGTACCTAGCCAAAAATTTTCATGATTTAGGGATTGTTTAACTTCTGTATATTCAGCAATATCCCTACGTAATGCTTCGGGTACAATCAACATTGTATTCCACCCATGGGCACGGTGAATTTCACTGGCGAATAAACTTGCACACACGGTTTTTCCAGTACCCGGAGCACTTTGAAAAACAACACAACCACGCTCTTCAAATGTATCAGCAGTAATATGGGGATATGTGAGTAGTTTTGTTAACGGTTCATCCAATATGCTTCTTTGGTAATCCGTTAGTTGAGGAGAATTACGGTAACTACCATACACAAATTTATACCAATTACTCTCCTTCTCGTGATTCCACTGATAAGTAGGGCTTTCTGCCAGTGCTGTACCTTGAGGATGAAGTAATTTTTCTAGAATATCAGGAGGAACGGTGTTATGGTAATCGCATTTATCAAACGTATCATCATAAATTCCCCCCCGTTTCCCAGCCTTAATTACTAGAACATTGTCACCGTCTTTTTGCCAAATGACGCGCCATGTACCCAATCTAGTCCGCAGAAGTTTGTTATATCCCCTCAGAGGTTTGGTATCTCCATCATTTCTTTGACTCAAGCGATGGAAAATCTCATTAATTTCCTTCAAAGCAGAGGGGGAAAGTTTTTGAATTTCGCGGAAAGCTGCGCGAATGATTTTGATACTTCTGGGTGACATGACACTAATTCTTCCTCCAAGTATTTTTTCAATTTATAAATTTATGATTCCCTCCGAAGGAACAAAAATTGAGTATAAAAAAATACTAAACTATCAGTACCTTAATACTTGTTAAATTATGTTAAGTTCTTGATGTCTGTATGTAATTACGGTCAAAATCAGCCATCATTTCTTAACAGTTATAATATTCTACTAGCCTTTCTACGGGATGGAATTGAGCCTGAGACAAGATAAATATGCTGCCTTTGATGGTAATTCAAGAGGCATTTTGCGACTGAGTTCCATCGCTAAACCAGCTAACAGAATTTTTCGTAATAATTAATACTTCTTTGTTATTAAAATCAAGATTATGGGAATTATGTTCAAAGAGTAGATACAAAAATTGTCAGCAAATACACGTAAATTTTCTGTTTAGTATCTAACTTTCTACCACTCCCCCACCAATCTTTTGCTGAATACAGGGACAATCGATGAGAAGATATAATTTTTTGTTATTTAAAATACACCCATTTTACCTCACTTTTAAGATTAATCATTTATATTTTTGGGCAATCGCTACTTTGTTTTGTTTCGATGCTGGTACTGTACAAGCAGTAGGATCTAGGCAAAGTCTACTAAATTGTCCAGGGAACCCATTTGCTGATTGTATACCCCTAGGAGCTAATAAATTACTTAACCCAGGGAAAACTCGGCATATTCGTCCATTGAGTGAAAATCATAAATTTCCACCAGGGGAGAAAAATGGATTTATTTCTCAAACCCCCCAATCAGCAGTAAACATCCCACCTCCACAAGATATTACTCCCCCTAAGCCCCTTACTTCCCCGGAAAATCAACTAAACCCACCCCTACTTCCCTCTCCTGAAGAACTACTTAATTCACCTGGACTACAAAATCCAGAAGATGCTTCCCCAGTTCTTCCCGAAGGGGTTCCTGGGGAAATTACCGTCGAGCATTTTCAGGTAGAAGGTAGTACTGTTTTTAGTGCTGAAAAATTGGCTGAGGTACTCAAATCATTTACTAAACGCCCCCTATCCTTTGCGGAATTAATGCAAGTCCGCTCCGTAATTACGCAACTTTATATTGATAATGGCTATTCTACCTCCGGAGCTTTTATTCCCCCCCAAACAATGAATGATGGGGTAGTCAAGATTCAGGTAGTAGAAGGGGGATTAGAAAGTATCAATGTGACTGGGGCTAAAAGACTCAACTCTAGTTATGTACGCAGACGCATTGCTAGAGCCACTAAAACACCAGTAAATGTTCCTCGTTTATTAGAGTCTTTAAAAGTATTACAATTAGATCCCCTTGTTGCAAGCCTGTCAGCCGAACTTGTAGCAGGTTCTCGTCCCGGACGAAATAGACTTGATGTTAAAATTACTGAGGGTGATACCTTTGGAACTCAAGTCACCTTAGATAATGGACGTTCCCCCAGTGTGGGTAGTTTCCGTCGTCGCGCCCAACTAAATCAAGGTAATTTACTGGGATGGGGAGATGCACTATCCATTGGTTACACAAATACCAGTGGTAGCAATACCATTGATTTAAGCTATTCCGTACCAGTAAATGCACGGAATGGCACCATCAGTCTAGCTTATAGTAATGCATCCAGTAACGTAATTGAAGATCCGTTTAACGAACTGGATATTATTTCCAACTCCCGTTACTACGAATTGACATTTCGTCAGCCATTAGTAGAAACAGTCACTAAGAAATTTAGCTTAGGACTGACAGCATCCGTTACTGAAAGTGAAACCTCCCTGTTAGATGAACCCTTCCCTTTGTCTGCTGGTGCTGATGATGAAGGACGTACTCGTATTTCTGCTGTAAGATTTTTTCAAGAATGGAGAGAGCGTAGTAGAAGTTATGTTTTTGCATTGCGATCGCAATTTAATCTGGGTATTGGTGCTTTGAATGCGACTATCAATGATGATGCTCCCGATAGTCGCTTTTTTAGTTGGCGCGGGCAAGGACAATGGATACGATTGCTAGCTCCTGATACCATGTTGGTAGTGCGTGGTGATGTTCAACTATCAGATGCACCCATGGTACCTACGGAGCAATTTAGTTTGGGTGGTTTGGGTAGTGTGCGCGGTTATCGTCAAGATTTCTTGCTGGCTGATAATGGAGTTCTGTTTTCTACGGAATTACGTTTCCCAGTTTTCAAGAAATCTAAAACTCTCTTACAAGTCGTACCTTTTGTGGATTTGGGTACGACTTGGAATAGTGGTAGTACAACGCCAGAAAATAATACCCTTGCATCCGTCGGATTGGGTTTACAACTGGTGCAGGGGAATTTATTTACCATTCGTTTAGATTGGGGAATTCCTTTAGTAGGAGTGGATTCAGACAGGGGAACATTGCAAGAAAATGGTCTTTATTTCTCTATTATTAGTCGGCCATTTTAGGAGACTGTAGCGCAAGTAATAAGTAATAAGTAATAAGTAGGGCTTGCAACAAAAAGTCTTTTGGTGGGGGTAGGGAGTCGGGAGTCGGGAGTCGGGAATAGTTCTGGCCTCTTTTTTTCTATTCTTTGTATCAGAGAAAATTGACAGATGCAAGAATTTTAAACCTAAAACCCTAGTAAACTAGCACGCCCTTACCAAAAAATAGCCCTTATGCATTGATAAATCGATGTTTTACAGTTATTCAGCAGACCCTAAGTAATACAAGGTTCCAAGCCCTCCGCAATCGCTCATGGGAGAAAGCCCCTTTGTTGCGCGCTGCTCTGGAGAATTTATTCGTGGAAGTTCGCCTTTTCTCCTCATCTACTCCTCAAGCCCCTATATTAAACCCAATCGGTGATTGAGAGCTGGAGTTGTTCTGGTAGGGGCACACAATCAGTAAGATTATTCAATATTCCCACATATTATGTTTGCCGTGCCCTTTCACCTATGGAACATTCGTCGTAATACTAAGTTGCATTCAAAGATAGTACCCAGTCATTGCGACGTAAGGAAGCAATCTCATTGACTCGAACTACCATAATAGAAAGCAACTTGGTATAAGCAAAACTATGGGTTTCAAGATAGACGTGGTTTATATGGATATATGAGGTTTCTCCTCTGCTCCCGTTCGGCTGAGCTCACGGCCGAAGCCTGCTCCCTACTCCTTTGCCTCTTCGTGACCTATTTGTAATTTTGTACACTTGAGACAGATAAAAAAATGCCTTTATTTTTTCAGTACATTTTCCTTTGATTAACAGGTTATATTAAACACGGAGCTGGATGATTATTTTATATTCCCATTTAAAGCCCTAATACATAACCCAAATAAATAACCAAACTAATTTAACCAAAGTATGTCAGTGTCTCAACCCAGTCACGGTGAAACTACCGATTTAATTATGGGTGTTCCCTATCCAAAAAATGGAGACTTGTCACCAAATTCTACCCCTGTAGGCACGATTACCCGACAAAAAGGGACTATTTCCTCTTTTTTAGCACCCCTAACTCCAGATACTTTTAAGCAGGTTGTTCAGGATGTAGAGCATAAATTACAAATTGTTAATCAAACCCTGTCAATGTTGGATTCTCAGGGTTTTGAGAGTATTTTGCAGGAAATGTTGCAGTCCATCACCCTCAAAACTGGAGAGTTACTAGGAGCAGACCGGACAACAATATTTTTATTGGATGAAGATAAACAAGAACTATGGTCAATTGTAGCTGGTGGAGAGGGCGATCGCTCCCTGGAAATTCGCATTCCAGCTGATAAGGGGATTGCTGGGGAAGTGGCAACCCACAAACGAACTATTAATATCCCGGTAGATTTTTATGACGATCCCCGTTCCTATTTCGCCCAGGAACAGGAAAAAATCAATGGCTATCGGACTTACTCCATGTTGGCTTTACCTTTGTTGAACGAGTCAGGGCAATTGGTTGCTGTGGTACAGTTACTCAACAAGTTAAATCCCGATTCCATGCCAGATAAACCCCTGGGAGAAAAGATTGATACTCAGGGATTCAACAATGCTGATGAGGAATTATTTAAGGGATTTGCCCCTTCCATCCGCTTAATTTTAGAATCATCGCGCTCCTTTTATGTGGCTACCCAAAAACAAAGAGCAGCAGCAGCGTTGATGAAGGCGATTAAATCCTTATCTCAAAGCAGCTTGGACTTGGAAGATACCCTCAAGCGGGTGATGGGGGAAGCCAAGGAATTAATGAATGCCGATCGCAGTACCCTATGGTTAATAGATACTGAAAGTCAGGAATTGTGGACTAAAATTACCCAAAATGATGGCTCTACCAAAGAGCTACGAGTACCCATGGGTAAGGGTTTTGTCGGCCAGGTAGCCACGGACAAAAAAATATTGAATATTGGTTTCGATTTATACAACCATCCTGATTCGGACACCGCTAAACAAATTGATAAACAAAATGGCTATCGCACCTGTAGTTTATTATGCATGCCGGTGTTTAATGCCGATAATGAATTAATTGGCATTACCCAACTGGTAAATAAAAGGAAAAAAGGAAATTGCTCTGACTATAACCCCGCTGATTGGCCAAAAGCTCCCGAATGCTTCCAAGCTAGTTTCGATCGCAATGATGAGGAGTTCATGGAAGCTTTTAATATTCAAGCCGGGGTAGCCTTGCAAAATGCGAAATTATTTGCCACTGTCAAACAACAGGAGCAAATGCAGAGGGATATTCTCCGCAGTTTAGCCAATGGGGTAATTTCCACAGATAAAACAGGTCATGTGGTAGCTGCAAATGAAAGTGCGAAAAGTTTACTTGGTTTGTCCACCCAAGAGCGTTTAGAAGGACAATTAATTACTAATCTCATCCAAATTAAAGAAGGTAATTTTAGCCAGTGGTGTGCAGATGCCCTAAATGCAGATGAATCAACATCCCACGAACAATACTACCCCGATCGCACCCTTTTATCCAACAATCAAGAACAGCGCAGTATAAATTTATCAATTAACACCATCGCCGATGCTCGGGATCAAAAACAGGTACGGGGAGTATTGGTGGTTATGGACGATATTAGCGACGAAAAGCGGCTCAAAAGCACCATGTACCGCTATATGACCCAGGAATTAGCAGAGGAACTATTGAAACTAGATGATGCTAAACTAGGTGGCGATCGCAAGGAAGTTTCCATTTTATTTTCCGATATTCGTGGCTATACCACCTTGACGGAGAACCTAGAAGCGGAGGAGGTGGTGGGTATGCTCAATGAATATTTTGAGTCCATGGTGGAGGCTGTCTTTAAATATAAAGGCACTTTAGATAAATACATTGGCGATGCCATTATGGCTGTATATGGTTCCCCCCTTCCCCTAGAGGAACATGCTTGGATGTCTGTGCAGACATCCCTAGAAATGCGTCATCGCCTAGAAGAATTTAATGCCCGTCGCCGTGCAGAGAATAAACCCCCCATTAGAATTGGTATTGGGATTAATTCTGATGTTGTCATTAGTGGTAATATCGGTTCGAGCAAACGCATGGAATTTACTGCCATTGGTGATGGAGTCAATCTCAGCTCCCGCTTAGAAAGTGTGAGTAAGCAGTATGGTAGTGATATTGTTATCAGTGATAAGACTTACCAGCATTGTCAAAATTTTGTCTGGGCAAGGGAATTAGATTACATTCGCGTTAAAGGTAGGAATGAGCCGGTAGCAATTTATGAATTATTAGGACTGCGCTCCGACTCCATTGGCAGCGAAAAAATGCAAGTAATTGAGCATTACCAACAAGGACGCAAGTATTACTTAAATCGTGACTTTCGTCGCGCCCAGGCAGAGTTTGATAAAATAGTAGCAATTAATAAAAGCGATCGCCCCGCCATATTACACTTACAACGTTGTCAACATTGGTTACTAAACCCCCCCACAGACTCAACTTGGGATGATGGTGTATGGACCTTTAAAGATAAATAATGCGATCGCTTTTAATGGGAGTATATTAATATATTTTGTAGGGTCAAAATTGTTTTACTTGACGACACAAGCAAGCTGCCTTATAATGTGGAAGTTTGCCGATGAAAAATCATCGTCATAGTTAGTGTTGCCCATGCCGGCATGGCTCAGTGGTAGAGCAACCGCCTTGTAAGCGGTAGGTCATCGGTTCAAATCCGTTTGCCGGCTTTAGTATTTGATGTACAGTGACTAATTATATGTCGTTGGTGACAGATTATTGTCGTGATGACTAGACGACTGTGCTGGGAAGTTTACCCTTTTGTCGCCACTTCTCGAATATGCAACCCTTCGTGCAAGACATGGGATATGACGGTGAACCCTTCATTTGGAATCCCAACAGACGCGCATTATTAAGAGCAGAATTAAACGCATATTACGCCAAACTTTACGGACTTATCCGCGACGAATTGCGAATTGTTCGTAGTAGCGCTTTAGCGCATTTTCATAGGAACTATAAATCATATCATGTCCGTTTAAATAACCGTCATTGCGACCGTTCGCTGAAAGCGTTCTCGCAGAGTAGGGAAGCAATCCCAAAGACCTTGTGATTGCGTCGTTTCACTTCGTTC
>JASJCX010000106.1 GCA_030065255.1 Calothrix sp. MO_167.B42
GTTTGCCGCCACTCAGTTAATCCAAACATCGCTTCTAACTCCTGTCGAGTTTTATTGGAGAACTCACTTTCAAATATTCTCAAACCCATCCTACCAAGCTATTTTTCATGCTGTTGTTTTTCAATTGCTTGGCGTACTACTTTGATATCTAATTCAAGTGCTTCAGCAATTTGTTCTACGCTCAACCCTATCTTCAAAAGACGAGGGATAGTGGCTAATTTTGTTTCCTCCTCAACTTCTTGATAAAATCTGGTTTGCCGCCACTCAGTTAATCCAAACATCGCTTCTAACTCCTGTCGAGTTTTATTGGAGAACTCACTTTCAAATATTCTCAAACTCATCCTAACAAGCTATTTTTCATGCTGTTGTTTTTCAATTGCTTGGCGTACTACTTCAATATCTAGCTTCAATGCTTGAGCTATTTGTTCTATATTTAATCCCACTTTGAGAAGTTCTGGGATTGTCTCTAACTTTGTAGCCAGTTTTGTTTCCTCCTCAACTTCCTGATAGAATCTGGTTTGCCGCCATTCAGTTAATCCAAACATCGCTTCTAACTCCTGTCGAGTTTTATTGGAGAACTTATAAATCAGTATCCTTTCCACTAATTCTAAAAGATTGCGACGGTTTGTTGCATCTGCTTGTTGGACTTGATTTATCAAGGCTCTTGCTTCTTGTACTGCATCATTTTCAGAAGCAACAACCATCCTAATAATTCCTAAACCGATAGAAGATGAACTGTCAGTTAATTCATCTAAGTATACTATGTGAATTTGGTTAGCATTGAGTAATGTTTGATATACAAGAGGAACACCGGAATCGATACTGCGTTTAGCCCACAACACTACGATTTGACAAGTTCTTTGGGGTCTGTACTGATTTAAATATACGAATACTTCCGTAATTAATCGCCAGTATAAATCATCATCGCGTTGAAATTGCACCTCGACAAAGTAAATTGGATCTTGTGGGTACTCGGGTTTGGGTAAAAATACACCATCAATGCGTCGCGCTAGCTCTTTGACTTCCACTGACGAAAAATCATAATGCAAAGCCAAAGTGGGTGACTGTTCTAGTAGTTCAAATAATACGCTAGGGAGATTTTGCAGCAGGGTGTAGAAGATTGTATCTGTCTTCATTCATGACAACTCTGGTAGAGCTTTTTGTATTATATGGTATGGCGATCGCTTGGCGTAATATTGGAATTTTTCACAAAAGTGATTCCATGATAGACAAAATAAATTCAAACTATTAGCATGAAATTATCAAATAATTTATTGAAAATATAATGCTGAGTCTGAGTGACATCCATCCTCTCTCTGAGTTTCAAAGAGGTGCTAAAGCTTTTTTGGCAAGGCTTAGAGAAACCAAAGCGCCAATGGTTTTGACTGTTAATGGTAAAGCTGCTGTAGTTATTCAAGATGCTCAAAGCTACCAGCAACTTCTCGATAAGATTGAGTTGCTGGACTCTATTGCTGGTATTCGCAAGAGTATTGACGAGTTCGAGCGGGAAGAAGGTTTGCCTTTAAAGGAAGCATGGAAGCAGCTTCAGGAAAAGTATGGCTTACCAGATTGAAGAAGGGTATTGTATAAAAATTGGGATGCTCCCTTTGAAAAGTCGGGGACCTGTTGGCCCCCAGAATTAATGCAATGAACCACTATCCTGGTAAACCTGAATTATCATCCTTTGAATCCAGTAAATCTGTTGCTTTGCTTCCCAGAAGTCCAAAGATTGCGCCACTCCCAGTTTGCCAAGTTGCCATATAGTTTTCTAATATGCGTTGTTGTGATTCTGTCAAGTTTTGCTGTGACGCTAGCCAGAGAGAGGTTCCACCGGAAAGGACTGTAATTATAAGGGTTGCAGAAAAAACTAGTTTGAATGCTCTGTTGGTTGTGACTTTTTTGTGAGGGTGCATAATGTGGCTTTGAGTGATTACTTTTTAATCATGACAGTCGCTTGTCTGTAATCCTGTCTGCGACTGTCTTTGGGAAGTTATGAGTTTATGACTGATGTCTGAGTTTGTGTATGACTTTGGCGTGGATTTGTTACAATGCCCTCAAAGGATTTATTGAGTTCATGCATGGGTAGAGGTTCGCTCAAAGCATCGTTACAAGGAATTGAGGCAGCAAAAAAGGCTTTGCTCCGCAATGGACTAACTCAAAAAGCTTTGGCTGAAGATTTAGGAATAAGCCGTTCGACTATCAGCAAGTTTTTCAACGGTAAAACTGTAGAACGCTACGTTTTTGATGACATTTGCGAAAGACTCGAGCTCAACTGGAAAGAAATATTTGAACCTCCACCAGATGAGAAACAAGATAATAATTCCTTGCCAATTCATGCTTTAGTGCAAGATATACGACAGAAAATACAGGCTGGAATTCAGGAATATTGCGGTACTATGCGTGTTCTGGATATGACCCAGCCAATAGAATTAGGCAGTATTTACACTCAGGTTAATATTCTAAAGAAAATCACTGGACGTAGAGGGATTGACTTAGAGAAGTTTTGGGAAAATTTAAATTGGAAAAATTTTGACCGCTTTGGTTTGAATCCAGTAGAGGAGGAGCGAGTAGAAGGGCTAAAAGCAGTACGGAACCACAGTAAATTGATGGTATTGGGTAAGCCGGGAGCAGGAAAAACTACCTTCCTTAAATACTTAACAATCCAGTGCAGCCAGGGAAATTTTCTTAAATATTGTGTCCCCGTATTTATTCCTCTCAAGCAATTTGCGGAAACAAAAGGTGAACCTGGTTTGTTCGATTATATTTCTCTGTGGTTGAGTGAATGCGGGGTGAGTGAACCTGAAACTCAAGCACAACAGATATTGAAAAAAGGTCGAGCATTGGTATTACTAGATGGGTTGGATGAAGTGAGAGAAGAAGATAGCGATCGCATCATTAAAGAAATTCGCCAATTTTCCCAACTATTTAGCTTATCTAAATTCGTTATCACCTGTCGTATTGCTGCTAAGGAGTACACTTTCACTCAGTTTACTGAGGTAGAAGTTGCTGATTTTGAAGATGAGCAAATAAAGAAGTTTGCTAAATCCTGGTTTGAAATTAAAAAATTAGATTATGCTGAGAATTTTATCCAGCAATTGGAAGAAAATCCCCAAATCAAAGAATTAGCAACTAGTCCTTTACTGTTAACCCTGCTTTGTCTAGAATTTGAAGATTCTCGGAGTTTTCCTGCTGACCGTGCAGAATTATACAAGCGAGCGACTGAAACTCTACTGCGAAAATGGGATGATAAACGCCAAATTCAGCGACAACAGGTTTACAAGCAACTTTCTGTCAAACGCAAGGAAGATTTACTCAGTCAGGTTGCTTTTAGTACTTTTAAGGAAAAGCATTATTTTTTCAAGCAAAGAGTTGTGGAAAGCCACATTGCTGATTACATCAGTAACTTACCAGATGCACCCACTGAAACTCACAAGTTGCATCTTGATAGCGGAGCAGTCTTAAAATCTATTGAAGCTCAACACGGACTGCTGGTGGAACGCGCAAGAGGTATTTACTCGTTTTCTCATTTGACTTTTCAGGAATATTTTACCGCCCACAAAATTGTCAGCGAGCCAGCAATACCAGATTTGGTGGAGCATATTACAGAAAAACGTTGGCGGGAAGTTTTTTTGCTAACAGCACGAATACTCTCCAATGCAGGAGAACTATTAAAGTTAATGAAACAGCGAGTAGATGGACTGTTAGCAGCAGATGAGAAGTTGCAGAAATTTCTTACCTGGGTGAATCGCAAAGCTAGTTCTGTGGAAACAAGCTATAAACCAGCTGTAGTCCGAATCCTTTACATTCTTCTGAGCTTCAACCTCAACTTCAACCTCAGCCGATATCTCAGCCGATACCTCAGCCTCAACCGATACATCAGCCTCAACCGATATCTCAGCCGATACCTCAGTCTCAATCGATACCTCAACTTCAACCTCAGCTTCGACCTTAGCCGAGACCTCAGCCTCTACTTCAGCCGAGACCTCGATTTCAGTCGAGACCTCAATCGAGACCTCAGTCGAGACCTCAGCCTCTACCTCAGCCTCCACCTCAGCCTCTACCTCAGCCTTTACCGAGACCTCAGCCTTAACCGAGACCTCATTCACCACCTCAGCCGAGATCTAAAATTTGATATTTCTCCAGAACTGAAGCAAGCATTACACAACTTGAAAATGCAGCTACCAAAGGAAGATTTGGAGTTAGAAATAATTGGTCAGTGGTGGCTTGAAAATGGTGAATCCTGGTCAAATCAATTGAGAAATGTAATGATTGAGCATCGTGATATTGGACATGACTGGGAGTTTACAAAAGAGCAAGAGGAAAGCCTGGAACAGTATCTTAATGCCAATAAGTTACTATTAGACTGTTTGGAAAATGGCTATGTCACCCGTGCTGTCAGAGAAGAAATTGAGTCAACTTTGTATTTACCTGTGGAGCAATTAGAAAATTAAGGCGTTGAATAAATGCAGGATGAATTTAAATTTTTAGCCCAGAAACAACATAACTCCTCTGCGTCTTTGCGCCTCTGCGTGAGATAAAATCATCCCCCTAATCAGCAACGCCAGAAAATTAATCTGTCTCAAAAAATCTCATTTATGAAAAAACAACATCATAAAACCATATGTCATGACTGTGCCTTTTCCGAATTGGGAGAAATCCCTCCACAATGTCTTCACCCTGACGAAGCTGGAGTTAATTGCAATAACGTGACTTTTTGCGATTCATTTCAACCATCACAGGAAATTGACAGTCCTTGTGTATCATTTGGTGAGGACGAAGTTGAGGTAACTCAACAGTCATGAGTATAAGTGAGCTTGAATTGTTGCATGAGTAAATTTCAAATTGATATCGACTTCACCAAAATAAATTTTTCTGAGTTGGAAACTGAGGAAGATTTTCGGGCTGAAGCTAAAAAATTACTACCTGCTGCACTTTTCCAATTTGGTGAAGCTATAGCAGAGCAAACCTGGGAAGAAATGCAACAAAAACTTCCCGGTAAAGGTTCCCAAAATGAAAAACGGAGATTTATCCAAGAAACGGGAAGAAATTATCAGCGTAAAGCAAGTAACCGCGAAAGGCAAGAACTAGAAGACTATATAGTAGAACAACTACAGCAGTATAAAAGGTAGCATAGCCCTACGTGCAAGAAGAAGCCCTCAGGCTAAAGCCCTCATGTGTACACACAAGTCCTACCTGTCTTCGTTTGAGTCTATTGAGCCCCCTAAATCCCCATCTATAAAAAGCAAAGCATCTGCTCATTCCCCCCAGTATTGGGGGGAGCGGGGGCGGTGGACTTGTACAACTCTTGTTCCCCCAATGAATGGGGGTTAGGGGGCGTTTTGTGAGGACTTGGCTCCTTGTACTTCATTTACCTGCAAAGTGCTGTATCTCATCTGACGAAACTTTTGCACAAATGACAAAGCCACTAGCCAAAACCATCACTATTTGTTATCCCGATAAGCCACCACGCACCACAAGAGCTGGGATTCCCTAGTGGAGGAGGGGAGAAGGGGAAGGCAAAAAGCTTACTATTTCTTCATTCTTCCCACACTTCCCACACTCCCTATTTTCAAGCCAGTCTCCCACGGAAAAATCCCACAACCAAGCATGAAAACAATTTCCTCACTCCCTCACTCCTTCACTCCATCACTCCTTCACTCCCACACCTCCCACACTCCCTATTTTTAAGCCAGAAGTTACAATAACTGCATAAATCCATAAATTTAGGTAAATATGCAAACAGAATATCAGCAACGCCGGGAAGCGTTTATATCGAAAATTGGTAATGGTACTGCTATATTTCGTAGTGCCCCTATGGCTGTGATGCATAATGATGTGGAATATGCTTATCGTCAAGATAGCGACTTCTTTTATTTGACTGGGTTTAACGAACCCCAAGCAGTGGCTGTTTTAGCACCCAATCACCCAGAACATCAATTTGTGCTGTTTGTACAACCCAAGGACAGGGAACAGGAAGTGTGGCATGGTTATCGTTGTGGGGTTGATGCTGCTAAAGAAATGTATGGTGCGGATGAAGCATACCCAATATCAGAATTAGACGAAAAGTTACCCCAATATTTAGAAAAAGCCGATCGCATTTATTATCGCTTAGGACGCGATCGCAATTTTAATGAAACTGTCCTCAATCACTACCAAATTTTACTACGTACCTATCCTAAACGGGGTACGGGTCCGGTTGCCATTGAGGATACAGGAGTAATCCTCCATACCATGAGGCTGGTTAAAAGTGCAGCTGAGTTGCAATTGATGCAAAAAGCTGCTGACATTGCCGTGGAAGCACACAACCGCGCTATGGAAATTACCAAGCCAGGAACCTATGAATATGAAATCCAAGCGGAAATGGAACGAATATTCCGTCTGAGGGGTGGAAGCGGGCCAGCATATCCTTCCATTGTGGCTTCTGGGGTAAATGGCTGTGTACTACACTACATCGAAAATAATCGGCAGATGCAGGATGATGAGTTGCTGTTAATTGATGCCGGGTGTGCCTATGGTTACTACAACTCTGACATTACGCGTACATTCCCCGTGGGAGGAAAATTTACAGGAGAACAAAAGGCTTTATATGAAATTGTCCTTGCAGCTCAAAAACAGGCGATCGCCCAAGTAAAACCTGGTAATTCTTTTCACCAAGGACATGATGTGGCGGTGCGTATTCTCACTGAAGGATTAGTGGAACTTGGCATTCTCAGAGGAGATATTGATAATTTAATTGAAGAGGAAAAATATAAACCATATTATATGCATCGTACCGGTCATTGGTTAGGATTGGATGTTCATGATGTGGGAGTTTACCACCATGGTGAAGACAAGCCACAACTTTTACAACCAGGTCATGTTTTGACTGTGGAACCGGGACTTTATATTGTCCCTGATACCGAGCCAGCGGAAGATCAACCAGCAGTCGATCCTCGTTGGGTTGGTATTGGTATTCGCATTGAGGATGACGTTTTAGTCACTGCTAATGGTAATCAAGTTTTAACTGCTGGCGTACCCAAAGAAATAGATGAAATGGAAAGATAATATTAGCTTTTTTGAACCCTGGGGAGCCTTAGAAGTAGCCACCAAAAGCTGTTTTAATCTTCCTAGGGTCTTTGCCTTTGGTTATAACCACCTGTTCTACCCTGTATTCATCAAATTTGAGGGCTGAAATTGTATGCTTATGCAAGCTGAATCAAAAAAGATTTATACACCCGAAGAATACCTAGAGTATGAGGTTACTTCTCCAGAACGCCATGAATACATCAACGGTGAGGTTGTGCCCATGACTGGTGGAACCCCCAATCATAATCAAATTGCTCTCAATTTCAGTGGTACGCTCAACTTTGCCCTTAAACGTCAACCCTATCGAGTCTTTGTCACAGATCAAAGGCTATGGATTCCCAAACAGGGTATTTATACTTATCCTGATGTAATGGTGGTTCAAGGAGAATTACAACTACAACAGGGAAGACGGGATACCATTACTAATCCATTAATGATTGCTGAGATACTATCCGCATCCACCAGAAGCTACGACAAAGACCAAAAGTTTGCAGCCTACCGCACCATTGCCAGTTTTCAAGAATATATTCTCATCGATCAATATACAATGCAGGTGGAGCAATATTTTAAGACTGGTAACAATAGCTGGACTTTTTCCGAATATGGTGGTTCTGATACAAAAATATCTTTAAACTCCTTTACCTTTGAAATAGACCTAGCAGACATTTACGATAAAGTTGAGTTTGCACAGGTAGAAGCAGAAGATAACCCACAAGATTGAAATTTACATGGGCGATCGCGCCACGCCATAGTAAGTTAAGATAGTTTAATTAGTTCTTCAAGATTAACTGGAACATCGGTAGACCTTCCCAGGCCATATTTCTAGAAGAAGTCTGAGAAGAAGACAAGCTAGCGTTGGAAAATAAGCTGATAGCAAAGGTAAGCGCGATCGCTAATAATAGTTTTTCTCCCATGATCTCTTTCCCTCGCACCGTACTAAATACTGTCTCCATAACCATATATCCCTAATTTTTGGCTTTATCCCAGTGATAACCACAACCTAGAAGGGTGATATTAAACAGTTATGTCTGTGATTAGCGTCACTTGCACTAAGTGTTTTTTGTGGGTATGTCACTATGGGCAAGTAATAAGTAATAAGTAGGGCTTGCTGAATAACTTTAAAACTCTTATCTTGTAAGCTTTTGCTGGCTACTTTTGTCGAAAAAAGTGCAATCTTAAATAGGAGTATAAGGCTCAAAAATCTTGCATTGACAATTTATTGGAGTTCAAAAAATTGTCAACAATAAGGTCTAAACTGTTGCCTATTGCCTGTTGCTTACCCTCACCAGGGAACTTTTTGTTGCAAGCCCTCCTTAAGTAATAATACCATTTCTTTGTGAGGCTGCGCTAAATTTATGACTACGAATATTGAGTAACCCTACAAAGTTAATTTAATAAAATGCTGTTAAGCTGGTACGCATTTACTTTATATAACAAACGTGGGCAAGACTTCGGCGTGAGCTCAGACGTTCGGAGTTCGGCGAGCTCACCCGAGCCGCGAAGCTCAGTCGAGCCGTCGAACGCTGCCCGCACTACAGCTATTCTAGATTTTAGATTTATACAATTTAGCTGCACATCAGCTTAAGGCATGATTGCATTGGTGAAATTCGCACCATCTAACAGTGCTCGGTCCAAGTTAGCACCTTGGAGGTTGGCATGACTGAGATTTGCACCCCTCAAGTCCCCTTGGCTCAAATCCGCATTGGTAAGGTTGGCATAATTCAGGTTAGCTCCACTGAGGTTAGCACCACGCAAATTAACACCACTTAAATTGGCATTGGCTAAATTTGCTCCCCCTAAATTGGCATTTTGTAAATCCATTCGTCGTAAATCTTTACCTCGCCAATCAACGCCACCCAGATTTTGCCTCGGTGGTTTCACTGGTGTAGGAGGAGTTGATGGTTTATTGTGTATGGGGACTATGGGGGTATTTGGAGTTGTGATTGATGGAGCTGAAGTTTCCACGGGTGGCGTTGAAGAATATTCAGTTGCTGTTGATGGTGTGTCTACATTTCTTAATGCTAGGTAAATCCCTACCCCCACTAACATGGCTGTACCTGTAAGGACTGAGGTCAGGGAAAATAGTAATAATTGGCGTTGATTGTGCTTTGCCATTATTGAGTTAAGAGTTGACAGTTGATAGTTGACAGGTAAAAGTTAAGAGTTATGAATTATGAATTAAGAGTTAATTGTTGGGTTATCAACGTGTATCCGTGTCATCAGTGTCATCCATTTAATCAGTGTTCATAAGTTTCAGCCTTCAAAAATGTCCGCACCGTAATTACTTAGTTCCATAACAGTTAACACTTAAGGCTGAACATGATGAACGAATCTGTCACCCACTGCGGTAGTCTAGATGAAAGTGAATTAATCTCCTGATTTGACATCTTAGTTTATGACATCTGTTGTTTCCGCTTCTAAGCGCACTATTCGTATTGGTTCCCGTAAAAGCCAACTAGCTCTGGTTCAAACCCACTGGGTAAAAGAAGAACTCCAGAAATCCTTTCCTGATATCACTTTTGAAGTCCATACCATGTCTACCCAAGGTGACAAAATTTTGGATGTTGCCTTAGCTAAAATTGGCGATAAAGGACTATTTACCAAAGAATTGGAATTGGGAATGATCAATCAGGAGATTGATTTTGCTGTTCATTCTCTTAAGGATCTGCCGACTAATTTGCCAGAAGGTTTGGCATTAGCCGCAATTACTGAACGGGAAAATCCCGCAGATGCTTTAGTTGTACACGAAAAACATAAAGACAAGCAAATTGATACCTTACCTGCTGGTGCTGTTATCGGTACATCTTCTTTAAGAAGGTTGGCACAACTACGTCACAATTATCCCCACTTCACTTTTAAAGATGTGCGTGGTAACTTAAATACCCGTATGGCAAAACTGGATGCTGGGGAATATGATGCCCTAATTTTGGCAGTAGCGGGCTTAGAACGTTTGGGAATGGGCGATCGCGTTCATCAAGCTATACCTGACAATATTTCCCTCCACGCCGTAGGACAAGGGGCTTTGGGTATAGAATGTCGTGCTGATGATACGGAGTTAATCTCCCTCCTCAAAGCCATTGAACACCCCGAAACCCGCGATCGCTGTTTGGCAGAACGGGCTTTTTTACGGGTTTTGGAAGGTGGTTGTCAAGTGCCCATCGGTGTAAATACTGATATTAGTGGTGATACATTAACCTTAAAAGGTATAGTTGCTAGTGTGGATGGAAAAAGGCTAGTTCAGGATACAGTCAGTGGTGCGGCAAAGGATGCCGAACAACTGGGTAGTCAACTAGCACAGAGTCTGCGCCAACAGGGAGCACAGGAAATTTTGGACGAAATCTTGGCTGAGGCTGGGAGAGATTCCTAGTACTCCACCAACTTAATTTTGCTGGGTATTTCCCAGTCGTCTTTCTTTAAGACGACTTTACCTATAAGAGGTGGGGTTTTTAACCCCAGGCGGGTGTGATATTAATCCCGTCATATTTTATGCGATGAAACACTAGGGCGAATAAGCAAAATTGAGGATTTATTAGAAACAGGTAAAAGATGGAAGGTTAATTATTTAGATTTTTTCAACTGTTACCCTTTAATATTTCCTAACGCCACTATGCATTTATTAGTTTCGTCTTCAGATAAAAAAATTTTGTTACATAGCAATGGACATAAGTAGTTGGACAATTAAATTCATTCATGGAGAGAGGGAACAGGGAACAGGGAACAGGGAACAAGAAGACAATCTGTGTCATTAATTCTGTGGTGGATACTTATTAATTAGGACAAGATGTATTGTTCTACTCAAGAACTGTCAACTGTCAACTGTCAACTATCAACTGTCAACTGCTATGCATAGCATCTACCAACAACTAACTAATCTATACTTGGCACATCAAACATTGTGCACAAGTCCACTTAAAATATACAGGCATAGTCGGGGAACATAGGTTATCATGCAGATTCTATTTGTGGCAGCTGAGGCTGCTCCCATTGCAAAAGTGGGTGGTATGGGGGATGTAGTGGGAGCACTACCCAAAGTTCTGAGAAAAATGGGTCATGATGTGCGTATTTTCATGCCCTACTATGGTTTTTTGGCAGATAAAATGGAAATTCCCAAAGAGCCAATTTGGTGGGGATATGCCATGTTTCAGGACTTTGCTGTTTATGAAACGATGTTGCCTGGTACTGATGTGCCTTTGTATTTATTTGGACATCCTGCCTTTGATCCCCGGCGGATTTACTCTGGAGAAGATGAGCCTTGGCGGTTCACTTTTTTTGCCAATGGAGCGGCTGAATTTTGTTGGAATTACTGGAAGCCACAAATAATCCACTGTCACGATTGGCATACTGGCATGATTCCCGTGTGGATGCACCAGTCTCCAGATATTGGTACCGTATTTACCATTCATAATTTGGCATACCAAGGTCCTTGGCGTTGGTATTTAGATAAAATTACTTGGTGTCCTTGGTATATGCAAGGGCATAATACCATGGCAGCAGCAGTGCAGTATGCCAACAAGGTAAATACAGTTTCCCCTACCTATGCTGCTCAAATTCAGACACCGACTTACGGCGAGGAATTAGAAGGTTTATTATCTTTCATTAGTGACAAAATGTCCGGGATACTCAACGGCATTGATACTGATGTTTACGATCCTGCTAATGATAAATATATTGCTCAAACCTTCACCACTGATACCCTGAATCAACGCAAGGCGAATAAAATAGCATTACAGGAAGAAATCGGCTTAGAAGTTAACTCTAATTGCTTCTTGGTAAGTATGGTAACGCGGTTAGTAGAACAAAAAGGCATTGATTTAACTCTACAAATACTCGATCGCTTTTTGGCATATACTGATGCCCAGTTTATTGTTTTAGGTACCGGCGATCGCTATTATGAAAGTCAGCTGTGGCAAATGGCATCCCGTTATCCCGGACGTATGGCCACTTACTTGCTTTACAATGATTTTCTATCCCGGCGTATTTATGCAGGCTCCGATGCTTTCCTCATGCCCAGTCGGTTTGAGCCTTGTGGGATTAGTCAAATGATGGCCATGCGCTATGGTTGCGTACCGATTGTTCGGCGCACTGGGGGATTGGTAGATACGGTATCTCACCATGAGCCCATGGCGGAAGCTGGTACTGGTTATTGTTTTGACAGATATGAGCCTTTGGATTTATTTACCTGTATGATTAGGGCTTGGGAAGGCTTCCGCTATAAAGATAGATGGCAGACTTTACAGCAACGAGGTATGCAACAGGACTTTAGTTGGTATACATCTGCTAAGGAATATGTGAAAATGTACAGGTCTGTTTTAGGTTTACCAGAAGAGGAAGAACAAAACCCAGAAGTGGTAGATGCAGCTTAAATCAGTTAAGAGTTAAGAGGTAAGGGTTAAGAGTTAAAAGACTCCAAGATAGAAGTAAAGGAAGGTAGAAGTAATGTTGTACTATATTCATAACTTTTTTATCTTCCTACTTCCGTGCATCCTCCTACACTGCACTTCCTCTAATACCCATAATTCCCCGACTTCCGTGCAATCCGTGTAATCAGTTCAATCAGTGATCCAGATGACAGAACATACTGGTTCAAGTTACCAAGGGATAGCTCAAAACTATGCCCAAATGGTAGAAAATAAACCAATACATATTTACTACGAACGTCCAGCAGTTATATCCCTCCTACCATCTCTGACAAATACCAAGGTATTGGACGTAGGTTGTGGTTCCGGATGGTATGCAGAATATTTGCTCAGTCAGGGAGCGCAGGTAACTAGCTTTGACGTAAACCAGGAATTTGTCAACATCACCCAGTCACGGGTAGGTAATCGCGCTCGGGTACTCCATGCAGATTTAGCTCAACCATTAGACTTTGCTGGTGATGGGGAATTCGATGTCATAGTTTGTCCCCTGGTAATGCATTATCTCAAAGACTGGCAAGGAGCTTTGGATGAATTCTACCGCATTTTGCAACCCCAAGGAGTGCTAGTATTCTCCACTCACCACCCCTTCATGGATTGGAAACTATCCGAGAAAGAAGATTACTTTGCAGTAGACTTATTAGAAGATGAATGGGAAATTGGCAAGGTAAAATTTTATCGTCGTCCTCTAACATTAATCAGTCAAAATCTTCATGCAGCAGGGTTTTTGATTGAACGCTTGCTAGAACCACAACCTACAGGTGATTATTATAAAATACTCCCTCAAGAATGTATTCGCTTAACAAAAAATCCTTGGTTCATTGTCATTCGCGCCTGTAAGAAAGGTAACTCATAGATATTTTATCTTAGTGAAGTACATCCAGACGGGCAGGGATGCTCCGCAGTCGCTACAACGGGGGGAACCCCAACGCCAGTTCCCTGCTGAGGGAAACCCTCCTTCAGGACTGGCTCCGCAACGCGCTGCTCTCCATCTCACAAGAGCTTTTGTATGTAGCATTGTACTTCATTGATATGCAAAGTGCTGATAAAATATGGAATCTTGAAAGTACTGAGATTTAGTTCATGAGAGTGAGAATAGCTACTCCTGATGATGTATCGTTGATTTTCTCCTTCATCCAGAAAAAATCAGAGTTCGATCGCAATATTGGTGCTTTTTCTGGTATCCTGCAAGTATCTAAAGACAAAATCAGGAAAACCTTGTTTGGAAAGATTCCTTTCGCTTACGTGCTATTTGCAGAATCTTCAGAAGGGGAAATTGGATTCGCTTTATATGGGTTTAGATACTCCTCATTTGCAGGTCAACCAAGTATTTGGTTAGATGATTTATATGTGGATGAAGCCATGAGAAGTCAAGGTGCGGGAACTGCATTGATGGCTGCCCTGGCTCAAATTGCTCAAGACAATGAATGTACCCACCTTGCATGGACTGCTGATGGGCGTAACACCCGTGGATTGAGTTTTTATCATCGCTTAGGGGCAAAAATTATAGAGCACAGGGGTACTCGATGCTTTTTAACCTGGATTCCGTGATTAGTTGCTTGTCTAATCTTATTTTAGGATTTTAGGATTGAAGATATAGCATTTCCCACTCTGGTAAAGTACACATAAAAACCTTACCCCAGGCAATAGGCAATAGTTCGGTGCTTCTTTATTTCTATTCTTTTTACCCGCAAAAAATACCAGATGCAAGGATTTTAGATTGAAAATCCTAATTCCCTTGCACTTATTTTCCAAAAAATAGCCCTTATGCATTGATAAATCAATGTTTTATACTTATTCAGCAGACCTTAAATAGCAGCCAATACCATTACTGGAACTAACAATTTACTATTTTCTGATATTTGTTGTTTTCCTAATCCCAAAAAACATCCATCTTCTCCATACACTCGCAATATTTCATCACCAGCATTCCCATCACCATCCATAGGAACCCGCTGTCCCTGACACCATTTACGGGCAGAAATTGTTGCTAAAGTGACAATGGATAAATGTTTTAGAGGGAAATCGGGGGGAATAATTTGGAAGTTTCCAGTTTTGAGTTGTATCTGTAAATCCGTCAAATTAATACTGCTTGCTAAGTGGAAACCACTACTAGAAGTCCTTTGCAAAGCTGCAAGAGTACCACCAGTATTTAATTTTATACCCAAATCACGAGCGATCGCTCGAATATATGTACCTGCACCACAAGCGATTGCAATATCCAATTCAGGGAAATCTCCCGTTCGCCAGTCCAAAATTTCTACATTAAAAATTTCTACTGTCCTGGTGGGAATTTCTACTGTCTTACCCTGGCGCGCTAAATCGTACAAACGTTTTCCCTGGACTTGAATGGCGCTATAACGGGGTGGTACTTGCTCTATCTTACCTGTAAATTGAGTTAATGCATTTTCCACCGCAGTTAAAGTTAATTCCGTAACTGGCTGTTGAAAAATTACTTCTCCTTGTAAATCATCAGTATCCGTACTAACTCCCAATCGAATTGTAGCTTTGTATGCTTTATCTCCCGGAAGATACTGTAATAGGCGAGTTGCTCTTCCCACAGCAATGGGTAAAACTCCAGTTGCAGCTGGATCTAAAGTACCAGCATGTCCCACTCGTTTGATTTGTAAGAGTTTTCGGGTTTTGGCTACGCAGTCATGGGAAGTCCAACCAAATGGTTTGTCGAGATTTAAAAAGCCTTGCATGGGTGGAGTAAGAGAGTGAGTGGGAATGCTGTACATCTACTTTGAAGGTATCACAACACCCATCTAGAAGTGTGGAAGGTGTGGGAGGTGTGGGGAGAATAAAGAATTAGTAGGCTTTTTGCTTTTTCTTTCTGATTAGGACTTACGCACAAGCTACGTATTTACGTCATTACGAACGAAGTGAAGTAATCGCAAAGTCTTGTTTCTCGTCACGAGTGCGTAAGTCCTACTGATCTCTTTCATTTTTGTATAACGATTCTAAATATTTTCTAAATTATGTAGAACTAATTGATAAATTGCATCTACACATAGATATCAGGACATATGAATAACCAGATTTTCATAACGTCATTGGAATCGCGCCGCATAACATATAAAATTACTGCATGATGCCACCAGAAACAGACTTAGAAATCCGGACAAAATTTTTAGAAACAGCTACTGAGTATCTAAATAATCTGGAATGTATATTATTGAAAATCAACACGGAACCCGAAAATATTCTAGTAAAAATTAATGCTGCATTAGGAATTATTCATTCTCTTAAAAGTAATGCCAGAATGCTAGAACTTGGGATACTAAGTGATTTATTTCACCGTTTAGAATATGCCTTACAGGTATTAAAAAGTCGCAAAACCCAGCAAGAAATTGATCCCGACCTGCATAATTTATTAATGTCAGCCATAGATTGGTTGCGTCATATTCTTGAATTAATTTCCGCAAAATCCCCGATCGATGAACATTGGTTAGCAACGTTCTGTTATCCTTTATTTGAAGAATTATACAAACGTTTGTGTAGTCTAAATACAGAAAATATTACTGGTACAATTACTATTATCAAAACTGAAAACATTATACATTTACTATTTCAAACAGAAGTAGAAAAAACTTTGCAATCCTTAGAAAATTTATTGAAAAGCCATGATACTTCTGTGTTGCTACAAGCGGCAATGATTAAGGCTAATGAATTAGCTGGATTAGGAGAAATGCTAGAAATACCAGCTTTTATTCAAATTTGTCAATCAATTAAACAACTATTACTAACCACACAATCTGAGCAATCGATTATACACATAGTTCATTTAGCATTACAAGCGTGGCGGCGATCGCAATCATTAATACTTGCCCACAAAATGACGGAATTACCATCAGTAATTTACCAAGATTTAGATCCAAAAAATGCTAGGCTGTCTCCTAATTACTTAGGAGAAATGAATATACCCAGTCAATCAAGACCAGCAATGATTATAGAGGAATCCGCAATTCATAACTGATAACTCTTAACTCCTAACTCTTAACTCTTAATTGGTTGAGAATAGATTGCATATTCACCACCTTACCAATAACAACGATCGCAGGTGCTTCAAACCCCGTACTTTCCACCTGCTCAACAATTGTCTCCAACTGGCCAATCAGTTCCTCCTGTTGCGATCGCGTCCCCCAGCGTATTAGTGCAATGGGAGTATCTAAACTCAAACCAGCTTCCGTTAACTGTTGCACAATATAAGGTAAATTGTGAATACCCATGTAAATCACAATGGTTTGGGAACCATGGGCGATCGCTGGCCAGTTAATTGCGGGACGATACTTACCAGCACACTCATGTCCAGTAACAAAAGTTACCGATGAGCTATGGTCACGATGGGTGAGAGGTATACCTGCATATGCAGGAGCAGCAATACCCGCAGTAATTCCCGGCACAACCTCCACTGATACACCAGATGTAATTAATTCTTCCATTTCCTCACCACCACGACCAAAAATAAATGGATCGCCCCCCTTGAGTCGCACAACAATCGCATGGGTTTGAGCCTTCTCAATCATTAATTGGGTGGTTTGCGACTGCATCAAAGAATGTCTTCCCCGACGCTTACCTGCATCAATCTTTTCTGCTTGGGGATTAATCATGGCCAGAATTGGCGGACTCACCAAGGCATCATAAATTACCACATCCGCACATTCTAATAATCCCTTCCCCTTCAGGGTCATTAATCCCGGATCTCCAGGTCCTGCACCAATTAAATATACTTTACCCAAAAATTTGTCCTTCCGTTATGAGTTAAGAGTTGACAGTTGACAGTTGACAGTTGACAGGCTTCGGCCGTGAGCTCAGCCGAACGGTAGGAGTTAAGAGTTAAGAGTTAAGAATTAATTGTTGGGTTCCTCTTAATATCCGTGTCATCAGTGTCATCCATTTAATCAGCGATCACCAGTTGATTATCTTGGTTTCATTTGCGATTAAATCCCCAATTAAATCAGCTAAATCTGTACTAGCTGCTAAAGGTTGAGCTAAGTGCAAACTTGCTTCAGGAAACTGTAATTTTAACCCTTCTATGGACTGAGCGATCGCATCTGTGATGCCACCGGGGAATAAAAAGTATGGTAAGATACCAACTATTTTATTCCCTCTACTGACCAAATCCTGGATTCGCTCCTGCAAACTAGGAGCCACGGACCAATAAGCACTCACCGCACCCAAATCAGTAGCGAGTCTCTCAATTTGCTCCAAAGAGCCGGGACGACGGCTACCGTGGGCTAATAAAACCCATGCATCTACTTTGCTAAAAACCATCCGTTTAGCTACTAACCACCTCATGTTGGGTTGGGAACCCAAATATGGTTGCAAATCTAGCTTGATTTCCCCACCCAAAGCCTGTTGTGCTTGGATAACCTCCCTGGGGATATCCTCCATCACATGCACCCCTGGCAATAAAAGTAAAGGTAATATTTTCAGATGGCGACATCCTCGGAGGATAGCATGTTTGGCAAATAGTCTAATTTGTTCGTGTAAAGGCTGGGGAGATAACTCCAAAGAAGCTGCACCTATACACACATCATATATAGTTGCAGAAGTTACACCTACTCCTTCCCCAATGAAGTGGAGATTTTTGTCAATCAACCTATTTTGTACCCTTTTGTTTACCAACCAGACTAATTTTTGCATCGCAATTTCTGGGCGTGGATCGCGGCTACCGTGGGATACTAGCAAATAAGCAGTTGGCATGTCAGTAATAAGTAATAAGTAATAAGTAATAAGTAATAATTTTACTCAGGACTTACGCAGCTGGTATATTTTCTTGTAGGGTGCTGTGACACTTTGTTTGATTGTTAAGCTCATAATCCCATTTGTAGTGTCACGCACCACCCGTGTATTGTGACAATTGCGTAAGTTCTGTATTTATTAATCTAAATTTTTATTTTCAATACTCTGTTTTGCCAGCAGGGATTTCCAGTCTTTCATTGCATCTTCTGACCATAGCCAATTTTTTGCTAGTTCCTTTAACTGGAAATTTACCGGATCTTCTTTTAATACCATTTGCCTGAGTTTGATAGCTTCATTTAAATATTGTTCTTGTTTTGCATTATGTTGTTGAGGTGCAGCTTTATACAATCCAATGACTAAACCTGCGTAGGCTGTGAGAGGATTTTGATTCATCTCTTCTTCTAAAAGAATTGTCTGGGGAGCAGTAGAAGAATTCTTTTGCTTCACAGCAATATCTATTGCCTTAAACCAAGAATGGTTGGCTTTATTCAAATTTCCTTCTGCATAATAAGCAAATCCTAATACCGTAGAATAAAGTGGGGAATTAGGCTCTGCTTTAACTGCAACTTCCCAATGGCGACGGGCATCATCAATGCTGTATGTTTTATCTTTAGTTTGAATTAACTGCCAAATTAACCGCCCCCACAGAAAATTAACAGAGGGATTCTCTTTGTGTTCTGAATCCACTAATTTTAAAGTAGTTTCCGCATTTTTGAGAGCATTACGGTTTAAAAGTTCTTCTACCGCCCTTAATCCCGAACGCAAATCGCCTTTACTCAATTTTTCACTGGCATAAGCTGTGACAATGCCAGTGGCAGATGTTTTCAAATTAATTGGGGGTTGTTCAACTGATGCAGATTGGGGGGGAATAGGTGGGATATCTGGTAAATTTGACTGTTGATTTTGCCACCACCAACCCAAACCAATAATGCTAGCGATCGCTCCTACACCAACTACACCAATTACATTTCTCTGATTGCCTTGGAGATTAATCACGGACCAAATCGATTTTGGTTTGCGATTAGTTTTAGAAGTGGTTTTGCGAGCATTTCCATTACCGCTAATGGTAGTTAATGGATTGGATGGCTCATTTGTACTAGTGACTCCAGAGATGGCCATTGCAGCCCCTAACTCTTGTGGCTTTGATGATTGGGAACCATGGTTTTGCTCCTCTCCCCATAATGATGATCCATCCTCAGATATATGCCCTTGCTGTAGATGGGTGTCTGTGGATGACTGCTGCAATTCCCCGGTTACAGTAGATTCCCCACCAGCAGATTTTTGCAGATCTAACTGGCGAAATAGATCCGAAACTATAGCTGAATCATCTGCATAACTGGAATCCTCATAATCTATATCACTATCTAGATCCAAATCATGCAAGCCATCTTCTTCATCCCACCATGCCAATTCAGCAGTATTTGCACCCAAATTCACATTATCTATGGCTGACAAAGGAAAATCCAGTTGGGAATCTCTGTTTGTTTGTGCATAGATATTACTTGTTAATTGGGGATCGTATTCATCAAATAATTCATCAGTCTCAGGTAAATCCATTCCTGGGCAAAGAAAACCATTAGACTCAGAGTGTAAATAGAGAATTGGCAAAGCCCAGTACATTTGGTGAGAGCCATAGGCAGAAATCAAACCCTGACGCATCCGATTCACACACAAATCTACCGAATATCCTTGACTTAAGTTACGGTAAAACAATTGTGTTAATGTCAAGGCAACGTCATCGGGAAT
>JASJCX010000107.1 GCA_030065255.1 Calothrix sp. MO_167.B42
AACCCATTTAATGCGCGAATTATGAATTATGAATTATGAAGAGCGTAATTATTTGGTCAACTAATACCATTTTGAATTTTAGATTTTAGATTGTAAAAATCGCAATCGCTTTTCCAATATCCTCTAATCTAACGTTTAAAAATAACTTCCCAGAACAATCAAGACTTTAGCACCTACCTATTCATAATTCTCTCCATCTGTAACTTTATGGGTAGATATAGCTTTAAGCTTAGAAGTAAAAGAATTGGAGCGATCGCTATTTTCTGGTATAAATTGATCTATTGGTGGATGATTGATTTTGTCAGTTTCTATATGGCTTAATTGTTTTTCTGCTAGCACTGTGGAAACAGGGGAAACAGAATCAACTCTATTAGAGGTTTCTAAGGTAGTATATGTTGCTGTTGCCACTGCTGAAGTAGATTGACTAACAGTTGATGATGATAGAGACTTGTCTGGCAAATTACTGATTGGTTTCTCTATAAAAGTAGAATTAGATTCAGTAATAGGCTGATTTTGGGAACTATTAATCTTATTATTTGTATTTTCTAATATGGGTTGACGATGTCTGCGAGCAAGATGGAGAAAGCTAGGAATTTCTTCTGTTTGTTGCTGTTTGTTCTGCTCCCCTCTACTATTTATTTGAGTATCGTTAGGAATTGAGGATTTTGAATTATTTTCAACCGCAGAAACAGGAGACAAATAAGTTTGCTGTCGTAAATTAGTATTCTTTTTTAGTCTACTTCGTTTGGATGTATTTGGTCGCACCGTAAAAATCTCTGGAAATCGACTGCAAACCAAATTTTCAAACTCCACATTAAAATGAAAGGTAGCCTGTCCCCGTCGTTGCCAAAGCACTAAGATTTGTTGCACAGAAATAGCTTTATAGCGCCCTTGGTACAAGGCTTCAATGATTGCTAAATGCAACCAATTGAGTGGATACAGGTTTTGCCAACGAGCAATTAACTCACTAGGACTATAACCACCAAGGTCAAAACTATAGTGAGTCAATAAGGCTTGCGCTAATTCATTCGAGGTGTCCAAAGCTACTGCGAACATTGTTATTTTGTCTAGAATTGGTAGACTGCAATCACTTATCGGTTATTACTTTTACTAAGTAAAAATGGAAAATTCGGAAAATTAGTAGATATTCATCTAAATTTTTAACCAATTTATAGCTGCATAACCGATTTGTTTTTGCCTGATGAAAAAATTGTATTGTATACTACACTTTCTTGCTTTCCCCATAGATGGGAGAATGTTATTTATTCTACTAGTCAATGGCAAAAGCAGAAACAATATAACGAGAATTAATTACCCCAGAGCGGCCAGTGGCAACTAATGCTTGGTATACCATAGATGCAACTTCGGCGCGGGTAGCAATTTGGGATAGTTGGAGCAGTTTTGGGTCGGGAAAATTGACAATAATTTTTTGTACTGTAGCTGTAGCCACGGCTGTTTGGGCATAAGCAGGAATCCGATCGCGGTCAGTATAACCCATCAGCACATCTGGATGGGCAGATGGTAATCCCAATCCATTGACGAGGGAAACTATGACCTGTAGGCGTTGTACATAATCGTGGGGGCGGAAAGTACCATCGCGGAATCCTCCCACAAAACCTCCTTGTGCTGCTGTTTGGATGGCACTATAAGCCCAAAATGGTTTGGGCACATCCGTGAAATTCGGTACTTTTTTTTTGGGTGTAGGATTAAATGCAACTGTAATTAAGGCAGCATACTGAGCGCGATTCATGGGCTTATCTGGTTGGTAAGTACCATCGGCAAAACCACTGGTAAGGTTCATGGCCACCAATGCGCGAATAAATGGCTCTGCCCAATGCCCGACTAAATCCTTAAAGGAAGGTATTTCTAGCTCCGATGGCTTGACAATGTAAGGGGAGATAATGGGCTGTTGTTGACCCTGGGCCACCAAAGCTTGATAAATTAATGTTGCCAATTCACCCCGCTTAATATCCCTTAATGGTTCTAATTGGGAAGTATCTGGGTAGTTGGCCACTAACATTTTTTGAGTGGCGATCGCTACTGCATTGGTGGCATAGCTGGGAATTTGAGCCCGATCGCCATAGGTGAATAAAACATTTGTATTACCACCACTGAATTTCAACCCACTAACTAAGGAAACAATTGCTTGAATTTTGGTTAAATTTTGTCCTGGTCGGAAGCTACCATCCGGGTATCCACTGATAAAACCCATGGCGGTAGCTTTGGCGATCGCCTCTGCTCCCCAAAAATCCGGTTGTATATCCGTAAAATTACGGGTAGGACTTGTGGCAGGGAGTTGGAAAGTTTTGGCGATCGCAGCTGCATATTGAGCGCGAGTTAAGGGCGCTTCCGGGCGAAAGGTACCATCAGGAAAACCGCTGACAAAACCCCTACTCACCAATGCCTCGATAAAATCCGTTGCCCAATGTCCGCCAATATCAGAAAAACTGGCATTAATTGCAGTTTTATCAGTTTTATTCACCGTTACCATCACTGTTTCCACCAAACCTTTAATTAAAGCCTGATTAAATTGGTTACCAGCAGATAACAACCGATTTGAGGTGGCATTTTGGATATCAAAATATTGATTCTGGCTAAAAATATTACCGGCTGCATCTTGACTACTACCCAAATCAGGGATAGCCGTCCCATTGATAAATAATCCCCCTTGGGAATTGTGACTTATCAGATTATGGCGCAGTACAGGGCGACTATTACGGGATACAACTATACCAATTTTGTTAGCAGATAGCTGATTATCGGCAATTAAAGGGGCGGCAAAATCACTCATGACAATGCCCAAAGCATTATTTTCCCATACATTTCTTAATACTTCCCCCTTGCCATAACTGGTTAGTACCAATCCGGCATTAGCATTTTTAACAAACAGATTATCGGTAATTACGGGTTTACCATTGCCGCAGACAAACACCCCTTCCCGTCCGCATTGAATCAAAGTATTGTCACTCAAAGTGGGACTAGTGGATTCAATCCAGATCCCGGAACCCTTAACATTGTTATTAGTTACCGTTACCCCGATTAATGCTGCATTCCCCAGGAGCAATATAGTGACATTTTGCCTACCAAAAAGGCCACTATCATAAGTACCACTACCTGCGATCGCAACATCTTTACCTTTGGTAGCTTCATTACCTACCACCATTACCCCAGCAGGAATCACTAGGGGAAATATTTCCCCATTGGCATTATTATAAGTCCCCGATGCCAGTTGAATAATCATGGGTGCTTTTTTAGTCGCCAAAACACGGGAAATACTCCTATAGGGTTTTAGCCGGGAACCACTATAATTATCATTTCCTGTGGCTGGGTTGACATAGATTGTGGCAACTAAGGTAGAGTTCACCATGGGATTTTAGATTTTGGATTTTGGATTTTGGATTAGAGTTCCGCCAGTTGCAGGAGATATGGCCTATATATAGCAAAAGGTAGGAGGTATTTATATTTTGTTATTTAGATTGTTCAACATGTTTTAACATTTATGACTAACGCTAGGGTAAACCAATACACATAATATGAGTCATACAATTTTAGATTTCCCCCCTTGGGGGGATACAGGGAAGTTGTCAAGCATAATCAGCTAATAATGACAAATGACCGCTAAATTATTATTTGGTACATAAACAGTCCCCATTGACCGAATTTTAGATTTTCAATTTTCAGTTAGGGAATTGAAGATTCAAAATTGGGAATTGAAAAAGGTTTGTTCGCGTAGCGTCCCCCAAGGGTAGACCCCGAATTTGTACCCCTACGGGGAAGCAAGCTAGGTGGAATAAATCTAAAATCTAAAATCTAAAATCTAAAATCCAAAAATGATTGAAGTTGAACATCTCAGTAAAATATACGGTTCTACCCCGGCGATTTCTGATATTACTTTTAACGTTGAACCCGGGGAAATCCTCGGTTTTCTCGGGCCAAATGGTGCTGGGAAAACAACAACCATGAGAATTTTAGCTGGTTACTTACCTGCAACTAGTGGTACAGCCAAAATTGCCAGCTATGATGTTCATGAAAATTCCCTATTAGTAAGACAGCAAATAGGTTACTTACCAGAAACCCCACCGTTGTATCCAGAAATGTCTGTAGAGGGATTTTTACATTTTGTTGCCCGAATTAAAGGAATATCCCCAGGCGATCGCCCCAACAAGGTAAAATCAGCCATGGAACGCTGTGGTCTTCAAGATAAGCGTTATACAATCATTCGCAAACTTTCTAAGGGATATCGCCAACGGGTAGGTATTGCCCAAGCCATAGTCCACGATCCCCCAGCCATTATCCTCGATGAACCAACCGTAGGATTAGATCCCCGGCAGATTATTGAGGTACGAAACTTAATCAAAAATTTAGCCGGTAGTCATACAATAATTCTTTCCACCCATATTTTGCCAGAAGTAAGTATGACCTGTAGCCGGGTAGCAATTATTAATCGCGGCCAAGTGGTAGCTACCAATACACCAGAAAACCTGATGACTGAGTTAACTGGTAGCTCCAGTTATGAAGTTGAAATTTCTGGAGAAGCTCACCTAGCTCAACAACTACTGCAAAATGTATCTGGTGTTAGTTTGACTGAAATAATGCCAGCTTCACAAAAGCTGCATCACAGAAATGATCCAGAAAATCGTACCCACCTGAGAATTATCTCCCAACCAGGAAGCGAACCAGGTAAAGATATTGCCAACCTACTGATACAATCAGGATTTGGTTTGCATGAAATGCGGCGGATTAACGCCACATTAGAAGATGTGTTTTTACAACTAACCACAGCAGAAAAGAATCTACCACCTGCAACAGCAACAGCAACAGCAACGGATACAGCCAATGAGGAGGAAGGGGCTTAAATGGGTATTGTACTGAGTAATATTTTTGCCATTTATCGCCGAGAGCTGCAAAGTTATTTTGTATCGCCTTTGGCTTATATTATTGCCGGTGTATTTTGGTTCCTATCAGGGTTATTTTTAATCTCGATTTTAGTTGGACCAGAAGGTATTTTATCAGTAGTTGCCGCCTGGGATTTGCGAGTACAACAACAACAATTTAATGGTTCTATACCAAACATAGATGTTGCCTACGAATTTTTACGTGCATTTCTAGACCGCATGGGGTGGCTATTATTATTTGTCTTACCCATTTTATCAATGGGTCTTTATGCTGAAGAACGCAAGCGCGGTACCTTAGAACTCTTAGCAACTTCACCAATCACCAATTGGGCCGTAGCAGTGGGAAAATTATTAGGAGTAGTTACCTTTTTTACAACACTAGTATTTCCCATCCTGGCATTAGAAGCAATGGTATTGGGTGCTGCCGATCCTCCCATGTCGCCAATCATTCCCATACTCGGTCATGTAGGATTGATTTTGCTAGCAGCAGCAATTTTATCCTTGGGAATGTTTATTTCTTCATTAACCGACAGTACAATTTTGTCTGCGGTGCTGACCTTTGCTGTAATTTTATTGTTACTCTTTTTCGACCTCATCGCCAAAAGTGTAGGTGGAACATTGGGTGAAGCCTTGGGATATTTATCCCTACTTAAACACTACAACAACTTAATCCAAGGAATTCTGGATACCAGCAGCCTCATATTATTTGCCAGTTATATTATTTTAGGAATTTTCCTCACAGCCCAGTCCATTGACGCACTTCGTTTTCAGCGAAGGTAGTTACCTAGAAAATAGAAACAAATAACCAAATCATCCAACAAAATCATCCAACCAAATCATCCGTGCAATCCTCAAATCCATATAAATCCGTGATCAAAATAATTGGGAAATATTGGTTTTGGTTAAGTCCACTTTTAATTACTGCCGGCTTAACAGTAGGTTTCTTCTCAGAAAAATGGGACATCATCCCCCTGGTTTTAATTGTAACCGGAGTAGCGATCGCTATTATCTGGATATTATGGCAAAGCAAGCGTTCTCACTGGTGGGGAAAACGCTCCACCCAAGTAGGAACTAACGCCATCATCGCCACCACTTCAGTCATAGTAATTTTGGGGTTAATTAACTTTTTAGGAACTCGCTACTCTGTACGGCAAGATTTAACAGAAACCAAACTATTTACCCTTGCTCCCCAGTCCCAGGAATTAGTCCGTTCCCTCACATCACCCGTAAAAGTTTGGGTATTTGATGTAACTCAAAATCCCCAAGAAAGGGAACTATTAGCAAATTACCAACGATACAACAATGCTAAATTTAAATTTGAATATGTAGATCCCCAAGCAAAACCGGGATTGGTGAAAAAATTTGGTGTTGATACAAACAATGGGAAAGTATATCTAGAATCAGATCAACGAAGGATAAAGGTAATAGATGCCAACGAACAGCTTTCTGAAGCTAGACTAACCAATCGTTTACAACAAATTTCCAGTGCTACTACCCTAAAAGTTTATTTTCTCCAAGGCCATGGCGAACATCCCCTAAATCAGGGCAAAAATTCTATTTCACAAGCAATTCAGGCATTAAATGATAGAAACTATGTTGCCGAACCATTAACTCTCACAGATAAATCCCGGGTTCCCAACGATGCAGCCGTTGTCATCATCGCCGGAGCAACTCAGGACTTATTTGCGAATGAGGTCAAAACTTTACAAAACTACCTGAATCGTGGTGGAAACGTGCTGTTGATGGTCGATCCAGGTGTAGATCCCAAGTTAACTCCCCTACTGAACGAATGGGGAGTAACACTAGATCCTCGTTTAGCAGTGGATGTTTCTGGAAATGCAGCCCTCGGCCCGGCAATTCCCTTAGTAACAACCTACGGACAGCATCCAATTACCAAGGATTTTGGTAATAATATCTCTTTTTATCAACTAGCAAGACCCATAGAAATTAAACCAGTCAAAGGAGTACAAGTAAGTCCTTTACTATTAACTAAACCCTATCCTAGCAGTTGGGCAGAAAGCGACCTACAAAGCGAAAACCTAGAATTTGATGAAGAAAGCGATCGCAAAGGTCCTTTAACCCTAGGAGTAGCATTAACAAGGAAAGTAGTAGAAAAACCACCAGCTCCCAAACCTCAATCTAGTCCTTCACCCACCCCATCACCAACTGTTAAAACCCAAGCTAGTCCCTCACCCACAGCAAAACCAACCCCATCACCCACTGCCACAGCTCAAACTAGTCCCTCGCCAAAAACATCACCAACTGCTACAGCTCAAGCTAGTCCCTCACCCGTAGGAAAATCCACCACATCACCAACTGCCACAGCTCAAACTAGCCCTTCACCCACAGCAAAACCAACCCCATCACCAACTGCCACAGCTCAAACTAGTCCCTCACCAAAAACATCACCAACTGCCACAGCTCAAGCTAGCCCTCAACCTAGTCCTTCACCCACACCCACAAATAATCAATCTAAAGCAACTAATAGGGAAACAAGATTAGTAGTCATAGGGAATTCTCTATTTGCAACTAATACTTGGTTTCAACGAGCATTAAATGGAGATGTTTTCTTAAATTCAGTAACTTGGTTGAGTCAGCAAGATACCCAACCCCTATCCATTAGTCCCAAAGAAACCAAAAACAGACGGATTAATCTTAACGTCGCTCAAGCAAGTTTGTTAACAATATCATCGGTGATAGTTTTACCCTTAATTGGACTGATTGGAGCGATCGCTCTTTGGTTGAAAAGAAGGTAGAGTAACGGTGGCAACGGATGTTGTAACGGATGGGAGCGGATAAAGGTCTATACTTCCCTACTATTTTTTTATGTTCAATTAGTCAAAACTTGGTAGTCATGAAATTACAAAGAACTACTGTAATTTTACTTTTATTAGCTTTGGGTTTGAGCGGTTTTGTCTACTTTGCTGAAATGAATCGGGAAACCCAACCACAGCTAGTTAGGGAAACAGGAAACCCTAAAAGTCAACCGGAAAAACAGCAAATTTTTTCTTTTCAAGAGGATGATATACAGTCCTTGATTATCAATAGCAAAAATCTTGTAATTAATTTAGAAAGGAACCAGAAATCAGAAAAACCCAGGTGGTTATTGACTTCTCCACAACAAGTAGGAGCCAATGATGCCATCGCCGCTTATTTACTTAATTTATTAGTTAAAGGTAAAAGCGATCGCATATTATCTGTTGCAGTGGATGAAATCAAAGACTTTGGTTTGGCACCACCCCAAGCCAGGATAGATATTCAACTCAAAGATAAAACAACCCATACCCTAATTTTGGGCCAACCTACCTATAACAATAGTTCCTTGTATGCCCAATTAGGTTCTACTGAAAATAAAAATGGCAAAGTAAATGTTTTGTTGGTATCCAAAGATTTCACCAATGCTGTTAACCGAGAACTCGCCGAATGGAAACAACCAGCACAAACCATTCAGCCAAAACCCTTACCCAGCCTCCCACAACCTACCCCAGAAAAGAGCGAATAATATCTAACTAATTTTGGCTCCACCTACTTATCAAGGACTGTCAACTGTCAACTGTCAACATCAAAAACGTTTGAAACTATACGCGATTTAACTGGACATTTTGTTTACCGTGAACCCAATAAAAAAATAAATGTAAAAAAATAGGGCAAATTTACGAGTTATAAATAATTCAAATATAACATTTACTTATGAATTTCATTAGTAATGTTAAGAATCGATCAAAATGCCACAGCAAAAACGTTATGTCGCAGAGTTTCTTGGAACTTTTTTGTTAGTTTTTGTTGGTTGTGGTAGTTCAATACTAGCTGCAACATTTACAGCAGATAGAGTCAGAATTGGCCAAAACATAGTGTACCCTATGGGTATTGGTCTACTGGGAGTCTCACTGGCATTTGGTTTAACCTATATGGCTATGTCCTATGCCATTGGTCATATTTCCGGTTGTCATTTGAATCCAGCCGTAACCATTGGCCTGTGGGCTGGGAAACGCTTTCCTGAATCTGATATTCCGGCTTATATTGGATTTCAAGTCATGGGAGCCATTGCCGGAGCAGGAACTTTAGCTTTGATTGCCAGTGGTAAGCCTGGATTTAGTATATTGAGAAATGGTTTAGCCAGTAATGGTTTTGGGCAACATTCTCCGGGTAACTATTCTCTGATAGCAGCTTTTGCCACTGAGTTAGTTCTGACCTTCATGTTTTTAATCATTATTTTGGGTGCAACGGATAACCGTGCCCTTCAGGGTTTTTCTCCCATTGCGGTAGGTGTGGGTTTAACGGTGATTCACTTGATTAGTATTCCTGTTACCAATACATCTGTGAATCCAGCTCGTAGTTTAGGACCAGCAATTTTTGTTGGTGGTTGGGCCATAGAACAGTTGTGGCTGTTTTGGGTTGCTCCCATGTTAGGTGCATATTTTGCGGGATTTGTCTACTCCCAAGTTTTAGAAAATTCTAAAATAGACCAACACTCATCAGCAAGAAAGTCTTCTGAAAATAGAAGATAGTCAGAAAATATACATTTAAAGGAGTCAGAAGGATAGAATCTTTTGTCTCCTTTAAAATAGGGGAATTAGTGGACTATTCGGGAATTGGAGATGACAGATAATTACTGGGGTAGAAGTCGCAACACAATTATAAGTTTGACAATTGCGGCTACGATGACAGCTTGTAATGCTAAACCTGTACCTACTACCTCTCAATTAAATAGCAATAGCACCCAGAAAGTTCCCCCAGTAACAGAACCAATCCATAAGTCCAAAACTGCTATTCAAAACCGAAATTTTTCTGTTCCCATTAAATTTCAGGGAAAAATAGTTTATCGAGTAGAAGTTCCCCAACAAGAAAAAGTAATTGCTTTAACAATTGATGATGGTCCTTGGAAACCAACCACCACACAAATGTTGGATATTCTCAAACAAAACAACGTCAAAGCAACATTTTTTTGGGTGGGTAAAACAGTACAAGCCCATCCACAAATAGCCAAGGAAGTGGTAGCACAAGGACATGCAATTGGCAATCATACTTGGAATCATCACTATCACAGAGTGACTCCAGCAGTAGCGAAGGATGAAATTGAACGCACAGCCGAAATTATTTATCAAACAACAGGGGTAAGAACATATTTATTTCGTCCTCCTGGAGGTTATTTGAACAACGGGTTAGCAGCTTATGCTAAAAGTCAAAAATATAGTGTGTTAATGTGGTCACAAACATCAGCAGACACAGATCCCCGGGCAAAATATCAAGTATTCGTGAAAAATGTTTTGAGAGATGCCAAACCGGGAGGAATTGTGTTGATGCATGATGGAGGTGGCAATCGCTCCCGAACAGTGAAAGCTTTGCCAGAAATGATTAAGGGACTCAAGCAAAAAGGCTATCGATTTGTAACCATTCCTGAATTATTACAAATGTCCCCATAAACTAAACAGCCATTTATCTTTCAGTCCCTCACTCCCTCACTCCCTCACTCCCTCATTCCTGGATTGCAGAAGCACAGCTCTGCCCTGCCAGCCATAGATTGTAGAGTAATAACTCAGTGGGTGAAATGAGGCAATCTTCATGAGACATATCACTAATATTAGTAACAAATATACCTGTAGCTTCCGACCTATCATCAGTCACCCAGGAACCCCATAGAGTTACCTCTACATAGTGGCGATCGCATAAACATAGGGAAATAATGCCCCGTTCGTCTGTGTTAATTGCTTTCCTTAGCTGTTCTAAACCTGGTAGGTCCGCAGGTAACAAAAAAGAAGCATGACTGGGTTTAACACATAGAACGTGACCAATTCCCATGGCCAACATTACTCGCTGCACCACCCATTCTTCTGGGGATTGAGTTAAATATTCCAGGTGAAAGTTATCTTCGGTGTAAATTAATTTCAACATTCCTCATGCTCTCCTGTTACTCCAGGTTTGCTTGCACATTCATCCAAAACTTGTCTGCAAATGCAATCGCCGGATGAATTGGGGCTTTGGGTTTAGTAGCCAATTGCATACCAGCTTCCTTTGGGGTTCGGCTTCCTTTACGGGAGTTACACCGCTCGCAGGCAATAACGACGTTATCCCAAGTATGTTGTCCTCCCCTAGAGCGGGGAAGCACATGATCCAAAGTCAGGTGTTTTTTACCCCCGCAATATTGGCAGCTATGCCGATCTCGTCGCAACACTTCCCGCCGATTAACAGGGGGAACTTTCCACACTCGTTCGCTGGAATTTATGGTCAAGCGAATATGTTGCGGTACAAACACTACCAAACTCGGAGAAGTCACGGGAACTTGCCACTCATCTCCCGTGCCAATATTAAGTGGTTCTGCTTTATTAGTAATTAACAACACAACTGCTCGCTTAATATTAACTTTACAAAGTGGCAAGTAATTTTGAGAGAATACCACCACGGACTGTTCTAAAACCGGTATTTTGCCGTTCACAGTTTGACTCCTCATCAAAAACCCCCACTTCTGACTGAGTAGAAGCGGGGGTAGAAACTTAACTTCAAAATTTCCTTTTATATCGGTACAGGATTTCTAACTCTGTACCCCCTACTTCTTGACTTTTTTGTTCTTGGTTCGGTGCTTCGTAAATTGAATCTGAGATTAATATTTCCAGAATTTTCCTGATTTTTTTGAATATCCCCATAATGCTGGCTGCAAATGCCCACAAATAAATACTCCACTCCCGCAATAGCTGATTCCCAACACCGTTCGTAGTTGGTAGCTTGTGCAGAAGTGGATATGGGGTAAAAGAATATCACTGAAAATTTTACCTGTTGAACATTTCTTTAAACATACTACACTTGTATTACTATCCTGTCCATCTTTTTAGGAGAAAAAAATCATGCATACGATTACTCGCACCCCTACCACTGACATGGAAGTCACCAGCATTCGCTTGGAGAGGGAACTCAAGGACAAGCTCAAAACATTATCAGGAAACCAGGGATATCAGGTTCTCATCCGCGATATCCTGTGGAATTATGTGCAACAAAAGTCAGGGGAATGGAAACCGCGATTTTCCAAGGATGATATCAGAGCCAGCATTACCGCTACAGCTCAACAAGAAGAACGTTGTGTACTTACAGGACAAATTATTCAACCCCAACAACCAATGCTTTTAGGACTTACAACAACTGGTGATATGGTACCTCTGGCGATAGAAAGTTTAGCTGGTTAGACAAGAATTTGGAGGAATGCGGTTTAATAACTGCATTCCTCCCGTAATCACCATTATGTATACAATTGTTGCAAAGCACAAAACACGTAATTGTGTTGCTCTTTCTGGTAGGGTTTTTACCCTCTGGTTGCATTCTGGTAAATATTAAATAAAATTATACAAGTATCATTTTTTAATTGTTTATACTCAAGATACACATATCAGTCTTATATTTACAATTGCAAGCATTGACTATCCTTGTGATTTTTTCTGGTTTAGCTATTTTTACTTCACTGATTGATTCTCAGTTGCTTGCAGGTCAAAATTAAAATGATAAAAATTGAGATAGGGGGTTAGACAATCCTTGACAGTAAAGAAACATCAGCCTAATAAATAGATTACCCTCAAATAGAATCAGGTGATAAAATTTGGCAAATTTTAGGCTAAAACCTCTTAATTATTGATATTGATGATTCTTGCCAGTAAATTTTGCAATTTTATCTCACTAAACCTGATTATCAGTAAATACCTCATCTATGGTTCTATTTGAATGTCAATCAATATAAACTGTTTACGATCGGTAGTTTCAGTATTAACGCGGACAAGAATTGCAAAATCTTTGTCTTGAATCCAGAGATTTTACGGTTTATGTCTCAGTTAAGGAAGTATATTCTAATTCAGGGTAGATAAATTATTTTTATATGTATTTAAATGATCTGGGTTAAATAAACGAAGTATTTTAGGATATTCTGTGTATTCTATGATTCTTACACAAATCGGATAATAACTACCTATTTGGTCACTTGAAGTAGAAAGAGGCTATAACAAGTGAGAAGAAAGTGTAGTGATGAGGGTGCAGCCATAAGCAGAAGGGAGAAACAAATGCGAAGAGGAGCTTAGGAGACAGGAACATGGGGTCATTATCCGACAGTGTGCCAGCAATGAAAAAGCGTTTACCATCTGTCTCACAATCAGCAGATGGAGTAGATAGACCAACACAACACCCACTCGAACTGATGCAGCATCAGGAAGAACCAAGCCCAAAATTGGTAGCACAGATCAATCAAATTATCGCCAATCATCCGGCGAGTATCAAAATGCTGCAAGAAATCGCCCAAGTACTGGGAACTACTTTTCAGGTGGATTGCTGCTGTTTGGTAACCCTTCCCGGTGAAAAAGATGGTGAAGCAATTACAGCTAATTGGTGCGCTCAAAAGTATTCAGGGGTTACACAAAGCGATGAATTTTCAGCCATAGATGAATTGGACTGGCCCGTGATGCAGTGTGCTGCCCAGCCATTTTCAATTGAAGATATTACGGCCATAGAACATAGTTTGGTCGTGGGATGTCAGTATTTACCCTTACCAATCAAAACTGTTTTAGGTCTCCCTACTTATTTGGGTCAGGTAAATAATGGTGTGGTTATACTAGTTCGCTCCCAGCCCTATGATTGGAGTGAGTCAGAAAAGCAACTGCTCAAAGCCTTAGAATCCGTATGCGCCATCGCTTTTGCCCAATTAATCCAAGCACATAAAATTGAATCCCAACAGCAGACTTTAGTAGCTAGTTCCCAGTATCAAAATCTACTTAAGCAATTAACCATACTCAGTCGCAGCAACTTGGGCTTAAATCAAATGCTCCAGTTGGCGATCGCATCCACGGCGGAAACTCTCCAAGCGGACCGTGGGTTGTTAATGCTGTTAAAATATACAGATCCTTTATTTAAATCTCGACAAAAAAAACAAGTCCCGAAGGCAAAAGTTGATGTTGTGGGTGAATGGCCGGTAAATGCAGCCAAGGATACTTCTAATCAGCCACAAGAAAAATCTTTCTGGCTCTCGGATTGTACTTTATGTCAACGGGTATTTACAGCTTCCATCAAACCCATCATCCTCAATGAGGATTTAGGACAACAAGAAAGCTATAGCTTGAGCGCAGCTGCAATTTTTAATTTGGAAAAACTGCCTACGGTGATGTTAATGCCTTTGGAAAGCCAAGGTAAAATTTTAGGCTTTCTAGCATTGCAACAGACTCACAGCCGTAATTGGCAGCATAGAGAATTAAATATTGTGGAGATGATTTGTGCCCAACTGGTCAATACTATTATTCAATCTCAAACCCTGCGGCAAGTCCAAAATTTGGTTGATGAGCGTACAGCTCAACTCCAACGTAGCTTAGAAGTCCAAGCAAAGTTATACGAAATTAAACAACAACATGTTAAACAGTTACAGGAACTCAACGATTTCAAAGATGAGTTTTTAAGCAATATGAGCGATCGATTGCGCTATCCCTTAACTAACATGCGTATGGCGATTCGTAACTTGCATCATCCAGAAATTACCCCAGATCGCCAAGTCCGCTATCTGGACATCTTAGAACAAGAATGTACTAAAGAAATTAATTTAATTAACGATTTGCTAACTCTCCAGAGGCTAGATAATAAACAAGAACCTCTGCAATATGAAACTGTAGATTTAAATACAATTATTGGGAATGCTGTTGCATCTTTTGAGTCGAAAATGGCAGAAAAAGGATTGACCATTTCCCTGGACTTGCCCGCAGAGCCATTAAAGCTACAAACGGAAATAGAGAGCTTTGAGCGCATTTTACAAGAATTATTGACCAATGCTAGCAAATACTCCCAAAGTGATACCGGTGTCAACATAAAAATTAGTCACCAAGTCAATCAACTGGTAGATCAAGTTATGATCGAGGTGAATAACACTGGGCGTACCATATCTGAAGAAGAAGCGACTTACATATTTGATCGGTTCCGTCGTGGGAAAGGTAGATGGACCCCAGGTACTGGTTTAGGACTGGCATTAGTCAAATCCTTAGTACAGCACCTGAATGGTGCAATTGCTGTGAAAAGCACTCCCATTGCTGAAGATGTCAATCTTAGCGAGATTTGCTTTACCCTCACACTACCCCAGTTTGCTGATGACAACAAACCATATTCTGACAGTGACTAAACAACAAAAATCTACACAAAAAATAGAAGCTACTGATATGGGCGATGAATTGAGCCCATCATCAGATTTTGTAGACCCAACCGCCTTGCAGACTGTCCAAGTCCAAGTTGAGAAAATTGCCGATCGCCAAAGGCAAATCACTGCTCAGATCCAAATTCCCCATTCAATAGAGCAAGTTTGGCAAGTATTGACCAATTATGAAGCTTTAGCTGATTTCATCCCCAACCTTTCTCAAAGTCGTCGCCTCGATTGCCCCCCTGGAGCTATTCGCTTAGAGCAAATTGGCTCTCAACGTTTCCTAAGGTTTAATTTTTCTGCCCGCGTCGTTCTGGATTTGGAAGAATCTTTTCCCAAAACTATTAACTTTCGTATGATAGAGGGGGACTTTAAAGACTTTTCAGGTAGTTGGAACCTGGAACCATGCTCCCTCGACCACCGAACCGGAACTAACCTCTGCTATACAGTCAAAATATGGCCCAAAGCCATGATGCCTGTTTCCATTATTGAACGCCGTCTGAGCCAAGATTTACAGATGAACCTTCTGGCTGTTCAGCAACGGGTACAGCAGCTAGCAAAAGTTACACAAAGCTAAAGGAGATGAAGTTATACAATAACTTCATCTCCTTGTGTTAAACATAGTTTTCCGTCTGTTAGTACCCCCAGGGGAATTCGAATCCCCGTCGCCTCCGTGAAAGGGAGGTGTCCTAGGCCTCTAGACGATGGGGGCGCAACCTCCAGACCTTTTATAGATTAACCAACTTCATCACCAATGTCAACATTTTGCAGAAATTTTTTCTAATTTAGCTCTTCTCCTCATTATTGCCACTAAATAGGGATATGATTTTGAAACAAACGAAGCGATTGTGTGTGAAAAATTATCTCCAGAAAATATTGTCAAACCAATGTAATATGCACAACAAGTAACAATACTCCATGGTCTCGGTCAACAAAAAAGATATCAAAACATACTAAAAATATGAGAAAAAAACTTCATTCTATAAGAGACATCAGGTATGATGTTGTACCCTGTAAAAATAATCTTTACTTTTTTTTACAAAAGATTTTGAAATATACTGCTCAAAATCTACAACATGGAAGCATCTTTTGATATTACTCTACAGATGGTGCTTGCTGTCGTCGCAGGCATTAGTGCTCAAGTGCTGGCTGCCTACTTGCGATTGCCTAGCATAGTCTTTTTGCTGCTGTTTGGTATCCTTTTAGGAACAGATGGCCTGGAACTCTTGGATCCCCATATATTAGGTACGGGATTAGAGGTGATTGTTGCCTTAGCAACGGCAATAATTTTGTTTGAAGGTGGACTGAATCTGGATCTGCGAGAAGTAGGTCGAGTTTCTGTCAGTTTACAATTGCTTGTGACCTTGGGGACGCTGATTACCCTTGTAGGTGGTAGTATGGCAGCTCATTGGCTGGGAGAGTTTCCTTGGCCCATTGCTGTTCTATATGCTTCCATTGTTGTGGTCACTGGTCCAACGGTGATTGGTCCTTTGCTCAAGCACATCAATGTTGATAGACAAGTGGCAACGTTGTTGGAAGGGGAAGGGATTTTAATCGATCCTGTGGGTGCAATTCTGGCATTCGTGGTATTAGACACGATTTTGAATGGCGATACCGATCCAGTTAACGCTATTGTTGGTTTACTGCTACGCTTGGGGATTGGTGCTGCCATTGGAGGCGCAGGGGGCTACTTCATGAGCTTCATTTTTAAGCGTGCCAATTTTTTGTCGTTTGAACTCAAAAACCTAGTAGTACTGGCAATTTTATGGGGTTTATTTGCCATAGCTCAGATGATTCGTAGTGAATCGGGAGTGATGACTACAGTAATAGCAGGGGCAGTGTTTGCCAATTCTTCGGTACCAGATGAACGCTTATTGCGCCACTTTAAGGGGCAGTTGACTATTTTGAGTCTGTCTGTACTGTTTATTCTGCTGGCGGCTGATTTATCCATTGCTAGTATATTTGCTTTGGGCTCGGGCAGTTTATATACAGTTTTGGTACTAATGTTTGTTGTCCGCCCCATCAATATTCTTTTTTGTACGTGGAATAGTAATCTCAACTGGCGACAGAAAATATTTTTAAGCTGGGTAGCTCCTCGGGGCATTGTTTGTGCCTCTATTGCATCCTTGTTTGCAATTTTACTGACCCAAAGGGGAATAAATGGTGGAGATTCCATAAAAGCCTTAGTTTTCTTGACAATTATGATGACCGTTTTTTGTCAAGGTTTAACTGCTGGTTGGGTTGCCCAATGGTTGCAAATTACTGCCACAGATACTACCGGATTAGTAATTGTGGGCTGCAATCCATTGAGCTTGTTGATTGCTAGGTTCTTTCAGGAAAGAGGTGAGCCTGTAGTCATGATTGATACTAATAAAGAAGCTTTAGAAAAGGCAGAAGCGCAAAATCTCCGAGTTATTGCCAGTAGTGCCTTAGATACAGGTATTTTAGAAGAAGCTGGACTGGTATCAATGGGCACTTTTTTAGCCATGACGAATAATGGAGAGGTGAATTTTGTCTTGGCGCAAAGGGCTGCGGAAGAGTTTGAGCCACCCAGAGTTTTAGCCATATTTCCCCGGGTTGCCCAAGCCAATAATTCTGGTGAAAAAAATAAGGTAAGTCAAGCTTTTGCTCCTAATTTAGTCATTAAAACCTGGAATCAGTATATTAATGATGGGCAAGTGAAATTGGGAACTACAACTTTTAGTACCTCGGAGTTATCGCAACAGCAGTCAGGGATACGTAAACTGATTGATACAGGAGAGTTAGTACCTTTATTGTTAGAGCGCAAAGGAAACTTGCAAGTGATGACAACTGTTAAGGAATGGGAAAATGGCGATCGCATTATTTATTTGTTACACGATCCCCGCCCAGAATTATTAAAGCGTCTATCTGGTGGCAATCAATCAACTCGCCTCCCTTTGGACAAATTGCCACAGATAGAAGAAGTACCTTTAGCCAAGTTGTCTCAATTATCTGCCAATGATACCCCTGCACCTTTAAAATCAGGAGTGAAAGAGGGAAGGAGTGAAAGAGTGAAGGAGTGAAGGATTAAATTTTAAATTAATGGTCAGGTAGGGAAACTTGCATGATAATTAATGATGCAGGCACTATGCAAAAATATACAGGTAGTAATTTTTACTAGTTAGTGTATTTGCGTAGCAATAGCTTTGCAACATCGCTCACCGTATTTTGAGCAGATGCACGATAAGATTCTAAAATAATCATCGCATTACAGTTGGAATGGCAGAAACACTATTTTTTAATGCTCTGCGGGAAGCCGTTGACGAAGAAATGGCACGGGACTCAACCGTGTTGATTCTCGGTGAAGATGTGGGACACTATGGCGGCTCCTACAAAGTAACGAAAGATTTATATAAGAAATATGGTGATTTGCGCGTACTAGATACCCCCATTGCCGAAAATAGTTTTACAGGTTTGGCAGTGGGAGCTGCTATTACTGGATTAAGACCAATAATTGAAGGCATGAATATGGGGTTTTTACTCCTGGCCTTTAACCAAATTTCTAATAATGCTGGGATGCTACGGTATACTTCCGGTGGTAATTTTAAAATTCCCATGGTAATTCGCGGCCCTGGTGGTGTGGGTAAGCAATTGGGTGCAGAACATTCTCAACGGCTAGAGGCTTACTTTCAAGCTGTACCGGGGTTAAAAATTGTTGCTTGTTCTACCCCTTACAATGCTAAAGGGCTGCTCAAATCAGCCATCCGTGATGATAACCCAGTGTTATTTTTTGAACACGTATTACTGTACAATCTCAAGGAAGATTTACCGTCACAAGAGTATGTTTTACCACTAGATAAAGCTGAAGTGGTGCGCTCTGGAAAAGATGTGACAATCCTGACTTATTCACGGATGCGGTACCATGTGATACAAGCTGTAAAAACTTTAGAAAAGCAAGGTTATGATCCAGAGGTAATTGATTTAATTTCCCTCAAACCCCTAGATTTTGATACCATTGGCGCATCTATTAGAAAAACCCACAAAGTGATTGTTGTGGAAGAGTGTATGCGTACTGGCGGTATTGGAGCAGAGTTAACTGCCTCAATTAATGATCGCCTATTTGATGAATTGGATGCGCCGGTTCTGCGGCTTTCTTCCCAGGATATCCCCACACCTTATAATGGTACTTTGGAGAATTTAACCATTGTTCAACCAGAGCAAATTGTTGAAGCTGTGGAGAAAATGGTGGCTTTAAGGGTTTAACTAGGTAAAAAGTCTTGTTCATTAGAAATAACCGACAATAAGCCACTCCACATTTGGTAACAAATTAAAAGTTAATGGACACGTTTCGTTTACCACGAGGCGTGTCTATACTACTTGGCTGGAATAAGTTTGAGTTGAACAGATCGGAGTAAAATTCCATTTGCATCAGTAGATGAAATTTTATGCCCAGAAAATAACCTGGATACAAGCCCCTCGATTTATCGATGGGGTAACTAATAACTGATCACTGAAATGACACAATCTCTACAAAAGTTATTTACATTTGATGAATTTTTAAAGTTTTTAACAACACAGCCAGAAAGTATTCGTTATGAGCTGCATGATGGAGATGTTGTAAAAATGCCACAACCTCTTGGCATGCATGAACAAATAATTATGTTTTTATCAAGGATACTACTTTTACAAATAGTAAAACTTGAACTTCTATATGATATAAGCAGTAAAAACGTTTTAGTTAAGCCAGAACATAAACAATCAGGTTACTATCCAGATATTCTGTTACTGAATTCACAAAATTTAAAGAAAGAGCCGTTATGGGAACAAGCATCGACTGTTAGCAACCCAGATTCAATTCCATTAGTGATTGAAGTAGTGAGTCAGTGCGTTGCGCGGGTTCCCCGCGTTGAAGCAACTGACGAACCCGTAAGGGT
>JASJCX010000108.1 GCA_030065255.1 Calothrix sp. MO_167.B42
TACGAAAAGCATTAATAATTTTTTGGCGTAGGTCTTGGTCGTAAGCTTTCATAAAAATATCATTGATACACACCTGGTACTATTTTGCCGTGCTTGTATTCTACTCAACTGAAAACCGCTATATTCAACTCCCATTTACTTGGTAGCCAAAGTTGGTCAGTAAAGTCAAAACAAATTTTATTGGCGGCCTGTTGTTCTCCGGTCTCTAAGCACCTGTTAACCAGAACAATCGCGTATCCGGGCATACTCCAAGACTTCCGGCAGGAATTTCTCGGAAACTCTTGCAGCTTTAGTTGGAAGATTATTCCAGGAGGGCTTTTGTTTAGGTAAATGGGAGGTCTTGGGATGCTTGTTCATTTTTTTGCTTGAAAGTTTTTGTTCATTACAACGGTGGAGGTAGTCTCATATGTTCTGGCAACCTCTCCCACCAGCGCACAACGTTTCCGTTCTCGTCATAAACAGCTATAGAAAAATATTTAGGAAAGTCTGGATGCTCCACATCAAGCCATTCTGGAGTTTTCTTTATCTCCTCAGATAAGGAAGCCCAAAGACTTTTATTGTTTTCTGGTTGATGTTGATTCATTGCTCATGAGCATGTGATTGAACGACTTGAACAAAAGGGCAAGGCGGTGGTGATTCCGCCTAAACGCAAGCGTGTTTTCCAGCGTGAATATGATAAATACTTGTATAAAGAACGACATTTAATTGAAAATTTCTTTGCCCAACTTAAACAATATCGAGCGTTCACCGAAGGTGGCAGCTTCTGCATCGCTACACGTTATGATAAGCGAGCAATAAACTTTCCCGGCGCAATTTATCTTGCTGCCACTGTTATTTAGCTTAATTGATGACATGCCCTAGTAGTCTGCCAAGCGAACTTTGCGGGGTTAAATAGTTGGATAAAATCGTTCAAATTTATGTCTAGCGTCTATAGTTTTAAAACACCAGTTTACAGTTGCACGTTCTTGATTGCGTTGTAACTGCCAAGCATCAATTTCAGATTTTAATATTTGTACTTCTGGAATTCTTCGTTCTAAGCATTGACGAGACAATACTGATAGTTCAATCAAAGTTAAGGCGATCGCAGCATATAAACATCCTTCATTAGCCATTATTAGAATTTTAGATATAACGACTATCTTCAGCGGCGCGAGGCCAACTTTCGAGAAAGCCAGATCGTCTAACCTTCGCGTCCGCCTGCAAGAAATTATTAGATAGGGCAAAGCTAGGGAGATATTAGGTTCCACATTATTGTTTTACCCAACCTACCAGAGTGTCGCTCGCACTACTAAGCTTGTTCACAAGATGTTAATGTTGTCGGTGCCGGTAAAAGACCTGTGACATTTCCCTGGGGATTAGAGATGATTGTGTAGTTTATCCCAGCTCGTTCACCTGTGCTGGGAATACCAATCTTACATCCACTACCAGTACTAACTCTATATGTCCGTAACAATTCACCGGAAGCTATCGTAACTTGTGCGCCAGGGTTGGCAGAACGTACTTTTACGCTGTTGTACCCGGTTATAGTCTTATCTCTGTGGGTAGGGGTCAAAGTGAAATTTTCAGATGCGTATGCTGGTGCTGCTAGCGAACCGACAGCTAACAATAGCGCCAACATGAAAGTTGCAATCTGATGGTGTAAAGTCATTGACTGATCTCCTTAAATGTTTAAAGCAAAGATTAGCGATTGTTTTAGGATCAAGAGTGATAACAACCCACTTCTATAAAGAAACAGGAACTGGATATTGGTATAGGCTGTCCTCTAGACCGAGAGCCAACCAACCGAAGCCTCGATCAAGAAACCGGGCCTCTAACGGCTTTGAAGCAAGAAGCAAAGAGGCTGTAACTATTGCTTATTGCCTATTCCCTACCTCCACCAAAAGACTTTTTGTTGTAAGCCCTATCTACAGTTCCGTTCGCATCATCAGTACAAAGCCAGACATCTGGCGTAAAATTTCCCAATTTTTCTGGGAGAGTTGAGCTATAAACCCTTCAGGCAATGCTCCCCGCTTCAAGCGCTGCGCTTCTTCAAAGAAAGAACGAAACTCGATGGCTTTCCAACCGTATTGCCGGAAAAAATCGGTTCCTTCTTCGGGAGCAAATTGCATCTTGACTTCACCAGCAGTAGTTGTCCCACCTAAGCTTTTGTGTATTTGTTGTAATCCTATAGGTGAACTCAGATCTGTGAGCCACCAAAGAAACTGTGGCTGTGCGTGCAAATCCAGAGCTAAGGTAGCGACTTGTTCGCGAGTCATATAAATCAAAAGCCCTTCAGTAAATACAAACCCCCATTTTGCCACTGTACCGATATGTCGGAAGACTGTTTGCCTAGCAATTGCATCAGTCAAATCCAACGGAAGGGATTTGAGGTTACACACTGGCTGCACCTTAGGGAGTTTGTCTGCTTTGTATGCCAGAACAATTGGCAAATCACTTTCAAACCAATGGAGTGAATTCGGTAAAGGTAGTCGATAGGGTCTTGTATCTAGTCCAGCTCCTATATTTAAGACTGTATCAATCCCATTTCCCTCAACAGTCCGCAGGATTAATTCATCAATTACATAAGTACGTACTGCACAACCTGTCGCCACAGAATTTCCTTTTGGCATTGCTTTTGCAAGCTGTTCTCCACGCTCTCCAGCTAAAATTCGCGCATAGGGATCTTGAAAATGAGCATCTGGGCGATCGCTCTCCATTGCCCGATAGAGTGCTGTCAAAAAGGCAGTATCAGAGATATATTCAACGGGTAAGGAAGTAGTACTCATTCTGACACCCTAAAGATTAACTTCTTATGAGGATATTTGGACAGCATTTGGTGAATATGATTGCCTACTACACAATCTTGAGTCTGCTTAAGCGGACTAAGGCCAAATTAAGGTTTTGAATCCGCAAAATAAGGATTTTATTTGTGTTGCAGCAACATAAACATCGCTAGGTAAGTATTAAATTAAAATTTCCAAATATCCTCTTAAAAAAATTACCGCTATTCTGAGATATGTTGGACTTCATCAGTGGTTGCTTAGTTTAGACCACTGATGAAGTGGTTTTGCTAGAGTCTGTTAGTAACTGGGGTTTAGACTAAATTCTTTTTTACAGACTATAACCCCTATGTAGCAAGCATTTTAGATTTCAGATCCCAAGACAATCGATAAATCATCAAAGCCTTTTTGGATAAGGGTTTGGTGGTTTGATTGGTGAAAATAGTCTAAACTCCAATTAGTAAGGGGGAGCATCCCAAATGTTTAAATTTGTAGTGCGGGCATCTTGCCCACGTTTGATGTCAAGGGAGCAAGATGCTCCCACTACAACATATTTTTGAAAAATTGGGATGCTCCCTAGTAATACCAATTCTCCAAAATAAGGCTACAGATAGATAGTAGAGGAGCAAAGTGCAGGCAGGGTACAAGGGAAAGTTTATCTGTAGTCATCATTGAGAGAAATGGTATAAGGTAAGTTGAGATACCTTGGTCAGAATTATATCAAGCTTCCTAGAATTGGAGCAGCAATTGGAGCAGCTACTTTAGCAATATCTCCAATTGTGTCCAAAATTCCAGAGGCTTCAACACCATTGCCACTTGACATTAAAGCACCAGTAATAGTACGTTCAACAGGTGCAGCTTGGATTGGTAGTTTCGATGGTTTCATGGTTTTTCTCCTTTTGTTGTTTGGTTTTTTGCCTAACACATAGCACTACTTACCTGGTTAGCAAGATGCTATTGCTAGGCATGGGCTTTAAATTTCAATAGCGAAGAAGATCGCTATATTAACCTAGTAACTGAGTCGCAATTGGAAGTGCAGTCCGTCCTATTGTTTTAAGTGTGTCCCAAATTCCAGAGGCTTCAACACTATTGCCACCTTCAGTTGACATTGGAGCACCAGTAATAGTGCGCTCAACGGGTGCAGCTTGGATTGGTAGTTTCGATGGTTTCATGGTTTCTTCCTTTTTCTTACTTGACTATTTGCCGAACACTTACTGCTAATTTCGCGGTACGTGTCCAGCCTGGATATGAATTGTCATGTTTTTTCTCCTTACTTACAGTACTTTTTGGGGTCTATTCAATTTATTTCTAATGTTTATGAATTAAATTCAAAAGAGATTAATTTTTCTTAGATTCAGTAGTTAATTAACCTCATTGAATACCTCAATTTAAGCCCATATTCTTCCTATTTGGCGTTGGGGTGTTCCAATACTCAATACTTTAATTAAGTAATGATTTACTTCATCATTCAATAGTAGCTCCGCTTTTTTATCTTTCGCTATTTTCTTGTCCATCTTCTCTAATATACTCACAATATCCATTGAATTATTCTCCTCAAGTATTGCTTTCATATCCTCATTAAATTTTTGCTCATCTAACTTTAATAGGTTTTCAGAATCGTCAATGTGACTTTCTATGTAATTTTCTATGTTTGTTAGACAATGCAATGTTTTTTCTCTAATTTTTTCCTCTGGTAGCAGTTTTTTTGAAACCGTGATATGCCCTTTTAAATCATCAATGTATTTCAAGAACTCTTTAGATATTTTAGAGATTGTTTCTGGAGCTTCTTTTTTTGATTGATTCGGTACTTGATCTATTTTATTTACCATGATTATTTCTCTCTTTTCTCATCATTAATCAAATGATTCAGACTCAGACTTATTAGCGACTAGGAGAAATATTTAACACTTACAAGATTTACACATAGACGATGTAAGCAGAGTCATTAATAGGTTACATAAACGCGCAGCAGTAAGATACTACATTGGATATTTTTCTTGGTTTGAAGCAAGTGGTGCAACCCGAAGGACTTCTTACAAAGTTGCAATTCTAAACACCTGATTTCTTCTAACGGGTGCGTAAATCTTAACTAAAATAATCCACTGCCTGCTAGACATATTGCCATTGAGTTTGCAGAAAATAAATGACATCCACTGTAGTCTGCTGACATTAAGAATCTCATTGGATCATTATAATTTGCACCACTTTGTAGATCCACTTTTAGTTCCAACAATTGTTCTGTAGAGGCATGAATTAGATCAACTACAGCATGAGGTTTAATCAAATTTGTTCGTATTACTGGTGCAGATTGAATGGGAAGTTTCATGGTTATTATTTCTTTTAGTTGTTAGTGGTCTGTATTTAATACAGACCAATTCAATTCTGATTTTGGTATTAGTTTAAGGTCTTGAGAATTTCAAAGATTCCACTAGATTCAACATGATTGAAATTACTCGCTTCCATTCCATGCTGATTGGATATTACAGATGAAGTAGAAGGACGCTGAACGGGTGCAACTTGCTTCGGGAATTTAGATTGTTTTGACAGTTTCATGATGAGTTATCCTAATTTAATTACTTGGTTTACAGATTTACAATTTTAGTCGGCAACATCCCATATTCTGAATTGACCCAATGTCACTGGCATGGTATCGCTGACATCAATGGTGTAGCGCAGAACTCTTTTCGCACGTCGATCATTTTCTGGGTCAAAAAACTTGATCTTGACATCCCAGCAGTCTGAATCTTTCCGACAGAAGGGGCTTCGTTCTACTTCAAAGGAGTCTAATTGCATAGTCACTGCTTTGGGCTCCCCAGAGACTGCCCATGAACGACTTTGGTTCATCAATACATTAACTAAGGAATCAGCATATTGAAAGATATTAGTCGAGGCAAAATTTTGTGCCCGTTCTGACGAAGTTACTCCAAGATTACGAAGATCGTAGTAAATCCGCATCAAGAAATTCCTCAGAGAATACTCAATCTGATCCTCTTGCTCAGGGGTAAGATCCGGTGGTGGATTCTGACCTTTGATTGTATCCAATACTCCATTAACTAACTCGTTAACTTTCCAACCGTACATCCCACGAGTATTTAATGGTTCAATAATAGGAACAACCTGACCAGAAAATAGGGTGACAGTTCTACCCGTCAAAACTCCTGGTATAGCAACTCGCTCAATGTAATTGTCATCCTCTTTGCCTACAACTTGATCGGCGAGAAACTCTTGAAGATATTGATAAACTGCTAAAGCAAAGGGAGCTTGAGGCTCAATGGCATAAATGGGTGTTAATTCCAGATTTAGCGTCCAAATCAGTGATGCCGCCTCTGAAATATTTGTTTCTAGATAACGTGCCATCTGTCTAGCATCGTAGGGATTAGCTGGAATTGCAATTGCATCAGCTGAGACTTTTGGCGTAGTCACAGGCATACCATTATCTGACCACACCATGGGCATAAGCTGTTTAAAGCTATCTCGACGTGCTTCTGTGCCGAAGTCATAACCAATTACTCCCAGGGCATAAACTGGAGACTTTGACATATTACTAGGCATGACGGACGATGGAACTGTTCCACTTTCACAACCACAATTTCCAGAAGTAACTACATTACTGGGAGTCACAGACGAAGTTGATACTTGGTTTGGGGTGACAGTCATTGTATTTCCTGAGTTCTGAACAGTTGTTGGAGTTGATGCTGACGCCGCCTGCACACCAACAGATGACGGCTGGTTTACGGATTCTTCTGGGCTTTGGATATTTTCTACGTCATTTATCTGATTAGTTTCTTCTTGACCAATGCTGATAAATTCACTAGGTTGAATCATTACTTCTTCATTGTCTGACACTTCTTCTCTTCCTCCTTCTGTAATCAGGGCATAGGCCCCTGGTATATTGAGACTTCCTGCTAAAAAGCGACGGCAATCAGCAGTAACTTCTGGATTACAAGGCAAAGCACTTTTGAGGATAGCTTCACGGATAGCATGGGGATTAGGTTTTTCTCCACGTGCTAGCTGGAGACTAAGCAGCAGAGCAATAATTCCTGACACTATCGGAGTTGCAAAGCTAGTTCCACTCCTCAGGGCAGTTTCACCACCCGGTTCTGCCCCTAATATATTTTCACCCGGAGCAAGGATGCCTTGATTTTGATACATATCACCCCAGTTACTAAAATCGATGGGCAATCCTTGGGCATTCATCGCACCTATAGCGAGTACTGAGGGTAAAGCAGCCGGAACATGGAGACATTCACAGGCATCATTTCCCGCAGCCGCAACAATCAGAACACCTTCGTCATTACAGAAACGAACTGCGTTTACTAGCATGGGGTCAGCTTCACCAGATTGACTCAGTTGACCACCACTAATGTTAATGACATGGGCACCCTGTTCGACAGCTTGGTTAATGGCTCGTGCTAGATCCATCTGAGAAAGTTTTCCCCTTTGGTTATCTGAAAACACGGGAACAACCAGTCCGCGACAACCTGGTGCAATCCCAGTGACAGGACTGTCGTGTTGACCAAAAATAGTACTAGTAATGTGTGTCCCATGACCAGACATTAGCCCAGAGCCAGCAACCTCCGAGACAAGGGTTGGTAGCCTGATGAGGTTAGCACCATCAAAGCAGGGATGAGACTGGTCAACTGGTCCATCCAGAACAGCGATGCATATGCGAGAATCTCCTTGAGACTCAGACCAGAGTGATGTGAGTCCAGGTAATGCTGAAATATCGGTGAAACCAGCCGTCGTAGTTGCCATATCAGAACCATTAAACACAATAAACTAACCTTCTGTGCTGACTTTGCTTCCACAAGCACTTCATCAATCAGTGTAAAACTTGTGTTGAGAAATCCCTACTTTAGGAAGCTCTTGCTACCATCAGTGATTGTAGCCATAACACAATAAACTAGGAGTTTCACTTCACACTAAAAGGTGAATTGTTCTTGTATCAGTATTCTGAATCCTGTCACAAGTGATACCCTAAGCGATTACATACAGTATCTAATTTCGATCCAATTTTTTCAACTGAAGTTTACTAACTTAAAAAAAAAAGTTAAAAATTCCTTGTCATAAAATTACTGGACATGTTAACCAGCAAGTATTTCATTCATAGATAAATAGAGCACATAGTAGTAAAAAATTCAGTTTAAGTTGGGCTTTTACAAAAGTTATTACATTTTTTTTTGATAGAGTTTTATCATCGTCATTGACAAAAATTTTACACAGCTCCATCCCAGCATTGGAATAGTCAATCTATCCATATAGTGGCATTTGACACTAACCCTGTTCTGTTACTCTGGGAAAATAAAAATAAAAGCAGAATCTTCAACTGTATATAAGTAGGGGGTTTGAGCCTTTATTTTGTAACAAAATGCCTGGAATCAAGATTTTTCGTAAAAATCTTATGATGTAAGCATCCTAAATTATTCTCTTCCGAAAGTGATAAAAGATGGCTAATCCAGATTGTCCCTACACGGACTTTTTTCTTATTGAGTGTTTTGGGCTTTGATATTGTTTGAATGGGGTAAATAGAGTCAGAAAAATTGGTCTAACTCTAAAATTTTAAAATTGGGTGTTGAGTTCGTCTTAAGAATGTATATAAATAAAGAGGTTAATTGTGGTTCAAGACGAATATACCGTTTGATAAATTCCTTTTCTGCTAGAGTCTGTAATCTTATCAATCGATTGTATTTGCTCATTTAAAAGATACTAAATGGGTTCTATGTAAACAAATTAGTAACAGAAATGAATACAAGTACACAGGAATTTACATTTTATTTGTTGAGTAATTATCCTTTCTATGAAAAGACGAGTATTTACATTGCTTACTCCATAATTGCATTTATCTACAAAACTTAGAGAGTAACTATGAATACACAACCAATTAAATACAGACGCAGACGCAAGCGCGGTGTCATCCTCACATCCCAAGGATTTCAAAAACTACATACTGCAAAATGTGATGCGGAAAGTCGAGAAAATTCTGGCAATCACTACACATTAGAGGCCTTGAGCTCACGCACTGGCTTGGATGCAAATACCCTGATGAAAGTATTTGGCTGCCAAGTCGGAATTGATAAGCGAACTCTGAAGAAATGCTTTGAGGCGTTTAATTTATTGTTAGAACCAAGTGATTATCAGCTACCTCAGTCTAATGAAGCATTTAGCAATCTGCAACGAATCCAACATCAAATTGATTGGGGTAAAGCGCCAGATGTCTCTGTTTTTTATGGACGTAAAGAAGAGTTAGCAAAGCTAGAAAAATGGGTTATACAGGAACATTGCCGACTAGTGACAATTTTAGGTATGGGTGGAATAGGCAAAACCTCTCTATCGGTGAAGTTCGCTACTCAAGTTCAGCAGCAGTTTGAGTTTGTTATTTGGCGAAGTCTATACAATCCTCCACCCATTCAAGATATGCTAGCTGATTTGCTCCAATTATTCTCAAACGCCCAGGAAACTAATTTACCAAAAACTATAGATGGTAGAATTTCACGGCTGATTAGTTATTTCAAATTATGCCGCTGTTTGCTGATATTAGATAATGTAGATAATGTTGTCAATGCTGCACCCAACTATAATTGTCAAAGCCATCGTCAGGGTTATGAGAGTTACGATCAACTATTTCGACAAGTAGGAGAAATACAGCATCAAAGCTGCTTGCTCTTAACAAGTCGGGAAAAGCCCAAAGGTGTTAAAAGATTGACAGGAAAACTACCAGTGAGAGTATTGCAACTCAAAGGCTTACTGCCAACAACAGCACAGGAAATATTTCAAGACAATGGCTCCTTCTCCGGTTCAATCGCCGATTGGAAGGAACTAATTCAGCTCTATGCAGGTAATCCATTAGCATTAAATATTGCTTTTAATACAATTCAACAGTTATTTGACGGCAGTATTTCTGATTTTTTAAACCATAAGATAGTGGTTTTTGGTGATATTCACGACATTTTGCAAGAGCATTTTAAGTGTTTGTCAGATACAAAAAAGCAAATTATTAAATGGTTGGCGATGAATTGTCAGCCAATTTCATTTTTGGATTTGCGCGAGAAGATATCCCCCCCAATCTCACCACACAAATTTATACAGGCCTTGGAATCTCTGCAAGAGCAAGGACTGATTGAGAGAAATGCTTTCCTTTTTTTTCTACAACCTTTGGTTAGAGAATATATAAATAATGAATTAATTGACAAGAAAAGTAGCTCTAAAATGAAATATGAACAGCGAAAATAGTGGCTCTAAAACGCTTGCATTAGGTTTCGAGAGATAGAAAAAACCAATGCAAAAATTATGGGATTATCAGTGAATTACACCTAAAACAGATTTAGGCAATAACTTATCTTTAAACCAAACAATTCTCGCCGGTACATCTTGCAACTTCACCCCGGCTTTATCTAAATTCAACCTCTCAGAAATTGCCAAAATTAAATTATCACATCCAGAACGCCGCACTTGATAAAACTTCTTTTGTAAATATTCTGGTCGCCAATAACCAATTATTTCTAATAAGAATGTACGCCCATCGGGATGTACTAATCTAAAATCGGGAATCATCACACTTCCTGGAATGGGAACTAAATCCACTTCCCTTTCTAATACCCACTCAGTTTTCATGGCTTCCCACTTATCAGCAAAGGAAGCTTCAATCATACTATCGTAGGGTTTTCCAGGGGGGTAATGGGTAACTAAGCCACACTCGGAATTAAGGGTGAAACGTCCAGTTTTCCAAGTATTGCTGTAGAAATCTTTCACTTGCAAGGTAGCTGCTAAACTCCATTTAGTTACATGCAGTAAAGCGGGAATTAATTTAGCGATCGCTAACCCATATCTCGTACTAGGATGGAATAAGCTGGTGGGCCCATCAATGGTAATTGTAAATCCATGGTCCGCATCTCCTTCGATATATGCCATTAATTGAAATAACTTCAAATAGCGAAATAATAATTTATATTCCCCTGGTACATTGCGATGGGCGTTAATAATTAGTTGACTAGCTTTATAAAATATTCCTTGGACTTGGGATAGGTTATATCGATGGAGTAAATCTTGGGGTGTGGGTGGCTCAAAAATTGTGAGAATTTTATTTTCAGCTAAATCTGCATATAATCCATCACTTACCTGGGATGGTAATACTTCCCGTTCTAGTTCGTGGGTTAAATCAGCGGCGATTTTTGTTAAAGTAATTTGAGTTTGTGCTTGACTGGGGGATGATTTAGCCGCCAAGGTAAAAACCCGTTCCCTTAGCATTGGTGGTTCTAGGGGACTGACTACTTCAAAGGTGGAAAAGCTACCTTTAAGAATGTAAGCTAAACCCCGTTTGAATTTGTAATCTGGCGTATCACCTTCTAAGTCTAAAAGTTGACGTTCTAACAATCCTTGGGTATTACCTACCGCTTCTTGAAAACAAGTAATTAATTCAGTAGCAATTTGCAAATGTTGGGAATCTATTTTGACTCTTTTGGGATTGATTTGTTCTCCATTTTGGCGATGAATCAATAAATCTGTGGTTAACATTTCAAGAGTTAAGAGTTAAGAGTTAAGAGTTAAGAGTTAAGAGTTAATTGTTGCGTTATCAAACATCCGTGTCATCAGTGTCATCCATTGAATCCGTGTTCAGTTTATCAGTTGAATAATTGATATCTAATTGTTCCGCAGCTTTTTGAGTTTTCCCTTTCCCCTGACCATAAATCACCCGTAAATTACCTTTCTTCCGCTCCTGGGTTCCCTTATTTTCCTCCTCTCCCCTCCTGCGAGCCGAAGTCCTTTCTTCACTAGTATTTTCCGCAATCACCTCGTATAAAATCGCTCGCTTCTGGGGATTTTTCCCCTTCCTTAAAACTCTCCCCAACCGTTGAATATATTCCCTCGCCGAACCAGTTCCTGATAAAATAATTGCAATACTAGCCGACGGAACATCTACCCCTTCATTCAACACATGGGAAGCTACCACCGTCCTATACTCCCCTGAACGAAACTTAGTTAAAATAGCGTGGCGTTCTTTAACGGGAGTTTGATGGGTAATAGCTGGAATCAAAAAAGCCTGGGAAATCCGGTAAACCGTGGCATTGTCAGCAGTAAAAATCAATGTTCTTTCCGGATAGTGCTTCGCCAATAAATCCACCAACACCCGGATTTTTCCATCCGTACCCATGGCGATTTCCTTAGCTTCCCGGTGGGCTAACATCGCTCTCCTTCCAGATTGCGATCGCGCACTCATTTGTACGAATCTTTGCCAACCTTGAATACTTCCCAAGGATATTTTTGATTGTTTCAAAAAGTCATTGCGGATTTGAATTAGTCGGTTATATTTCCCCCGTTCTAATTGGGATAACTTGACCTTAATTTGCACAATTTCATGGTCTGCCAATGCCTTACCTGCCAAGTCTTCCGGTCGTTTGCGATATACTTCTTGACCAATGAGTATATTCAAGTCTGCATGCTTGCCATCGGTGCGTTCTGGAGTCGCAGACAGTCCCAAACGATAGGGGGCGATGGCATATTCGGCAATGACTCGATTAAAATCCGTGGGTAGGTGGTGACACTCGTCAAAAACAATCAACCCATACTTATCCCCAATACTTTCGGCATGGATGGCTGCACTGTCATAGGTAGCAACTAATACAGGTGTTTTATCCCGGGAGCCACCCCCCAATAACCCCACCTCCGCATCGGGAAACGCTGCTAACAAATGGGCATACCATTGATGCATTAAATCCAAGGTTGGCACCACAATTAGGGTGGTACGGGGTGTGGCTTCCATGGCCATTTGCGCCAAATAAGTCTTTCCCGCCGCCGTAGGTAGTACCACCACCCCCTGCCTACCAGCCAATTTCCATGCTGTTAGGGCCTCAGCTTGGTGGGGATAGGGTTCCATTTCCAAACTAGCAACCAAATCTATGGGATAAAAACCCCTGGCATCATCGGTAAATTCCGTATCCCCTGCTTGCAGTGCTTCTACCAAACAACGGTACTGAATTGCAGGTACGCGGAACTTCTCCACCCTGTCATCCCATGTAGCATAATCCATCCATGCTTTGCCACGGGGGGGTGGATGCAAAATTAAAGTACCGCGATCAAATGTTAATTTCGGTGTGCGAACCATGGGTATTTATTTTATTTCCCATTGGGGGAATAAATCAATCTTTTGTTACGGGAAAATTTGAAAATAATATGGTGCGTTGGTGGATATGATATTGGAGCAATCCTAAATTATTCGCGAAAATTTAGATCCCCGACTTTTACAGAAAAGTCGGGGATCTGAGCCTCTCCATTTACATATGAAAAAACGCTGAAATATTCGGAAAATTATATAATCGATTTGTGTAATTCAGTATTTAGGCTGAATCAAGATGGAGTTTTATGGTAATAATTGCAACAATATAGGTGATTCATCCCGCAATTATGCAATGCCGAAAATGCTTGCCCCAGGAAATGGTTCATCCTCCACAACTGGTGGTACTAAAAAAATTGCAGCTGCACGCACGCTCAAGAACCTATCCATACCTGGAAGTTGGTTATTAGGATCGCCACCAAAATTTATGCGGCCAAACCAGCTCTGCTGTGTGAGCATTCTGAATAACCGTTCGGGGGTATCTTGAAAACTGACAAAGTTTAACCCTGTGCGAAACCCAGGAGCACTATCGAGGGATTCGAGGAACTCGTAGCCCTGGCGGAAAACGCGGAGTGAATTGCGATCGCTTACTGGTGTCAGGTGATGGTTTGCCCTTTGCACATGACTTTGCTGTAGGATGGTTTCATTTACGTTACTAGGTTCAAAGAAAGCTTCGTTAGCAGAGTTTGAAAAATCCATCCCTCCTATGGCTGGGCAACCTGCTCTCATCACTGGATTACCTTCACTATCAAGGGATACCAAAGGACAACCAGTTAATTTGTCCCTGCCTACCAACAGCTCTTGTTGTTGACGATTAAGCTTTCGCCAAACTGTCAAATCAGCTGTCACCCTGAGGAAGGCTAAATAAGTGCCACCTTCAATCCATTGTGACTCAGGTGGAAGGGATTTGATGACAATCGCACCTTCGCGTTCTGAGCTTTTTATATTAGAAATGCCGTCATGGAAATCAATCCAGCTACGCCCATCATCGCGCTGAAACCCTTTGTAAAAAGCAGTCAAAAGTAGGGGAGCCAAACCTGTATCTTCGTCACTCATGTCTTGCAACGCTTTCCATGTCTCCACAACCGCACGATTGACTGCCAGTTGGGTTTCTGCAATCAATTGCACCGCAATTTCCTCATCTGCTGGATTAGTTTTCACATCATCCCCATACTGTAGACCCGAACCAATCAGTAAGGGACCCCCTCCAGTCGGGAAAGGTGAGCGAAAGGCACCAAAATCTTCAAGGTGACTGGGTAATTGGTGTTGAATATCAGGGAGTTGGAAGACTTTTGCACCATAACCCACAAGAACTGTCAAATCACCGCTAGGAAGGATTTGTCCTGGCAAGTCTGCTAAATTACCATTTTTTAAATCCTGATACATTTGCCAAAGCTTGCCAAATGCTTCCCCCATTTCACGGGCGTTCAAACCTGGTAAAGCACGTAAAAATAAAATGTTAAAAAATTTACCAGGCTTTATACCTGAACCATGATAAATACCTTCTTGCAACTTGCCAGCCATTATCTTTAACTCCTAAATCCCATTGTTCGTGGTGCAATCCTTACCATTTGATTCTCGTCGTCATACTGCTGCTTGAGACGCTGTATACTCTGGCAAATCCGAGCTTCTCGACATTGGATAGGAGCGTCACTTGCACTGAGAATAACATATTCATCCTCGGCAATTGGAGTAGGTTGTCCAATAACTACTAAAGGTCCTACCTCCATTTGCTGTACTACTTGAAAACCACCTTTGAGAGGTTCGTCATTAGCACCAATTGCTACGGTAATATTATCTAAGAATTCTGGTTCGTCATCACCAGGGCCAAATTCTAAACGTTGATACATTCCTTCAGTGGGACCTCTACCCCAACGCACCCATGAATCTGGAATGGGTTGTCCGTTAAGGAGAAATACATCTTTGGTAAACGAACGAATATACATTCCTAGGGGATTAGCAAATGCAACTGTATGTCCGTTAAAAGCAGCTCCTAGGGCACCCATTGCCGCATTTGGATCTGCATGACGACAGGCCAAATGCTGGGCATTGAATTCACGGAAAAGTTGTTCCCGGGTTGCTTGTGTGGGATTGCTAGCCGTACCACTAGCATAGGGTTTAGCACCAAACATGACGATGTAAAGTAGGTCATCGAGTCCATTAATTGGATGGGTCATGAATAAAGCGTGGTCAGTGTTTAATCTACCAGTTGGTTGACTATTCCTACCATCGCCAGCCACTATGGTAGAAAAGGCGTTTTCTCGCTGTTCCTCGGTCAACGCCAGTGGGTTCGCGACTCCGTAGAGGTCTTCCCAAGCAGGTTCAAAGCCAAGTACAGCTTGCACCATCCTACGCACAGCTTGGGGGTCGTGTTTAGCAACTGTTACCCAGTACTCCCGCAATTCTGTTGTTATTTGCACTCGTTTTGGTCGCATCCGACCTGTAGCGTCAGCTCTGTGGATAATTCGATACTCGCAGTACTCGTTATGCAGGGCATGTCTTCCTTGGACACCCCAGTCAGACAGTTGCTGTGCCACTTCTGCATTCAGACAAAAATTCGGTTCCGCCGGGTCACCAAACCACTTAATAGGTGCGGGAATAGTGCCAATTAAAGTGTCGGGGTCGAGGGTAAAGAAACGGCTGCCAAAGCGAGATTGTAGATTATTGTAAGCTGATTGAATTGTCTGATTCCATTTCTCAATTAAGTCAGCATTTAGTTGGTCAGCATGACCTGGAACATCATAAGCCATAAAAGTTATTTGTAATTTACTAGTTTTTATATTGATACAATTTGGATACTAGCAATTTCTGAAAACTTTGATATTTCCCACGCCTAAAAGGATATCGATGGCGAATCAAGGGTAACGCCCCTAACAACTCCCAAAATCCCAACCTCACTATAGAATGGTGCGGCTACTTGAACGAAGCCTGGGTCGGCAGGCTTTGCTCGTGTAGCCGAGGCAGCGCGTTGCGGGGGTTCCCCCCGTTGTAGCGACTGCCGTCCAGGCTTCTAGCCTATGAGCGGTATTTTGGGTATTCGAGTCATATTCTTCAAGAGCAGAGGGAAAGGAACAATATTATTTATTACTTATTACTTATTAACCCAAGTTGCTAGTTATCAAAAAACGCCTATTTTTAAGTACAAAGCCCTTAGATTTAGTATTTAACAATACTCGAAATCATGGTTTTTGTATCATATAGATACGGTTTTGGGACACTAACTAGCAACTTACGTTATTACTTAATCTAAATTCCATGACTTTTACCAATCACCCAATGACGACGGAAAAACCGAGCTAAAGCTGATTCTTCCAAAGCCAAATAAATTGGCCTCCCATGGGGACAGGTACGGGGGTTGCGAGTCTTTTGCCATTCATCTAATAATGTCTGCATTTCTGCCATACTTAAAGGAGTACCGTTACGAATAGCACTACGGCAAGCGACGGCAACTTGAGCCGTTTGTAAGTCCCCTCCCCGACTCAACTCTAAAATCGCATCCCCACAATCTTCCCTTCCCTGGAGCATGGCCGGTATGGTACGAACAGCCCACATCTCCTCCCCAAAGGGTTGAATATCTAAACCAATGCGCTGTAATTGCTCCACTTGTTGCGTAGATAATTGATACAAAATAATTGCGGGTTCTACGGAAATAATTTGCCAGCGATCGCACAATTGTTCGTACAAAACTCGCTCGTGGGCGATGTGCTGTTCTACTAACCACATTCCCCCTGGATGCTCAACAACTATATAGGTATTATTCACTTGAGCTACGGCTTTCAGACCATGGAAACTGTTGCTTGTAGTAGAGTTGAGATTATAATCACCTGTTTGCTCCGCAGCTTGAATTAATTTCCCAACCCTGGAGGTATGGGTAGCCTCGGGAACATGGGCGGAATTGATCCGTAATCCTTGCTCAATCCCTTGATTTACCTGTTCTTGCCAATAACTTAATTCGTGAAGATAAATTTCTGTTTTTGCCGGGTTACGGTTCCAGTTGACTTTATCTGGAGATATGCATAGATGAAGAAAACAAACTGGATAGCGATCGCGTGGTAAGGTTTTGTGAAAAGCAGCAAGAATCGTTCGTTCCAATTCCGTTGCATTGACTATTCTCCCATTCACTGCTACTCTTACCCAATCAGGACGGTGACGATGACAGCGATCGGGTAATCCCATGACTAAATCCAGGGTTTTATGGGGAGGGGATAATTGCAATTTTACCTCTTGTAAATCGTTGCCACGAACTTGATGTAAAATTTGTGGCAGCAATTGTTTCATACTCGCTGAGGGAGCAATACTAAACCACTCCCGCTTATTTTGCCAAACTTGCCAATGCACCTGGGGATGACAAAGGGCAAACTGTTGAATTATGGTTTGGATGGCTTTGAGTTGTTGAGCTGGGGAAGGTAAACCTTGACGACGGCTGGGGTGATTGCCAAAAATATTGGTCACCGCCACCACCGTTCCCGGAGCCAGAGCCACCGCTTCTATTTCTTGAGCCTTTCCCCCATAACCATAAACCACCCGCCAACCATTACTTTCCCCAATGGAATTATCAGAAAAACATGGTGCAGTACGACTCAAAATTTCTACTTCTGCCAAAGTCGTTAAACTGTGTAAAGCTTCCCCGCGAAAACCCAGACTATTAATTTTCCACAAATCAGCGCAACTACCGATTTTACTCGTACTGTGGGCCATGGCAGCCGAGTGCAAATCATCTAGATTCATCCCACAACCATTATCCGCCACCCGTACCCACCAATTTTGCGGACACACAGAAATGATAATCCTTGTAGCCCCAGCATCCAGGGAGTTTTCCACCAATTCCCTAACCACCGCAGCTAAAGAGTCAATCACCTCTCCGGCTGTAATTAAATGTACGACCTCTGTTGGTAAAACTTGAATCGTAGATGTCATAAATTATAGTTTAGGTGATTCTAAAAGCAGTGTATAAAATTTATATATTTAATTACATTAAATTACAAAAATTAACGTTTTTTAACTTATAACCAACAAAACTTTTACAAATACATGAAAATGTTTATAAATTATAAGAAAGACTGAGAATAAAACCGATTTTTGCTAAATTGCTCCTGGTAGGAATCTAGCGAAAATATTAATTAGGTCAATATTGTAGGAGGAACTGCTATGGCTAATGTTGATGTTAGTGAGATTATGTCTCGTTTGCGATGGGGACAGCCTGCTTTTACCATTATTGATGTGCGCGATCGCTGCACTTTTAACCAAGGTCACATCATGGGTGCATTACCAATGTCAATGGAAGACTTGGTTAACCATGCCAAAGCAAGCTTGCAAACCCAACGGGAAATTTTTGTGTATGGTGAGAGCGATGAGCAGACTGCGGATGCTGCCAGAAAATTGCAAGCGATCGGGTTTGGGAAGGTAGCTGGAATCACAGGTGGTTTAGCAGCATGGAAAAATTTTGGTGGTGCTGTAGAAGGATCGGTTGCGTGAATTATGGCAGTTGATAGTTGATAGTTGATAGTTGATAGTTGACAGTTGGTAGTTGGTAGTTGGTAGTCTTTGAGTCGAACAATACTGTCCTAACCAATATGTCCATTGCCATAGCACATAATATTATTTATTAAGGCGATTGTATCAAGCTATCAGCTATCAGTTATCAGTTATCAGTTATCAACTAAGATATTGTTTGTATAGTTTAGGACTTACACAACTGGCATATTTTCCTGTAGGATGCCGTCAAAAGAGGCAAGGGAGAAAAAATATGCAGTAGTGAGAGTATCTTGCTCTCTTTATATATTAAGTGGGCAAGATGCCCGCACTACAAATTCAAACATTTGGAATGCTCCGGCATTTGTTGTGTCATGCAGCATCTATGTATTGTGATGATTGCGTAACTCCTGTAGTTGAACCATATTTCTATAGACCGAAGAGTCATACACTAGTAAAGCTAGTGCTTTGGATGGAGATGAATTACCAGTATACCAACCGAATACAAAACACCAGTTTAGAGGCAAGAGAACCAAAAGAGGACTCTATAAAAGCGGTGCAGGTAGGTTCATTAACGCTGATGTTAATGGCTCAATCAATATAGCAAGAAAAGTAATCCCAAACTTTATGGATGGGATAGAGGGATTGCCGTTTATCCCCGTAGTTTTAGAGCTTTGGACTAAGACTATAAACGTAGTTGTCTAGGTTTGTAGACCTTTGTGTAGCTTTGTCTAGATATTTATGAACGGTAACTAATGGATGAATGGCTGGAAATTGGTAAAATAGTTGCTCCCCAGGGTTTACATGGAGAAATGCGGGTTTATCCAGAAACAGATTTCCCAGAACGGTTTGAGGTTCCAGGAACCCGTTGGCTATTGCGTCCGGGAGAAAAGACACCCGTACAAGTAGAGTTACTTAAAGGGCGTTATCTGAGTGGTAAAAAATTATATGTAATTAAACTAGAAGGGATAGAAAATCGCGACCGGGTAGAAGAACTGCGTGGCTCTAAATTAATGGTTCCAGCTAGCGATCGCCCCACCTTGAATGAGGATGAATACCATGTATTAGATTTAATTGGGGTACAGGTATATCTCCAAGAAACGGGGGAATTGGTAGGTACGGTAGTGGACGTAATGACGACGGGACATGATTTGTTAGAAGTGGAAGTACCCCGGGAGGAAGGAGTCCAACAACAAGGGAAAAAGAAAACTAAATCCAAAACGAATATTTTGATTCCATTTGTCAAAGCGATTGTCCCTGTGGTAGATTTAACAACCCGTAGAATTGAAATTACCCCCCCACCGGGTTTATTGGAAATTAATTAGGACTTACGCAACTGGCATATTTTTTGGCGTAGGGTGTGTGAGGCGCGAAAATATTTGAACGTAGCAATAAGACTTATAACCTCACGCACCAACCACCGATTGTGATAATTGCGTAATATCATGTCCGGTGGCATACCCATAGTATGTCATTGCGAGTGAAACGACGCATAAGCCCTAACGGGCACGCTCCGCGAACACAAGGTCTTTGGGATTGCTTCCCTACTCTGCGAGAACGCTTTCAGCGAACGGTCGCAATGAC
>JASJCX010000109.1 GCA_030065255.1 Calothrix sp. MO_167.B42
TTTGCATAATTTCTGATAATCCAGGCTCAAAAATAGGAGATTGCCCAGATTTCATGATTTTGACTTTTTCTTCGTTGTTATCCACACAAATGACATCATGTCCTATGTGAGCCAAGCAAGCACCCGTAACTAAACCTACATAACCAGTACCAATTACACAAACACGCATTCTTAAAACTCCTTACTTTTTGAGGATAATTTATAATTCAAAGGGTAGAAACTAAAAATCAATATACATTTAGCTACGTATCTGGGGTTAATTTTGCTAGATATGCATTTTATTGATTAATGGCTTTAGTCTGAGCATTCATACGATCGCGAAAATCTTCTATAGTCAGCTTCAATCCTTCTTGTAGGGGTATGTCAGGTTCCCAATTTAACAGAGTTTTTGCCTTGCTAATATCGGGACGACGACGACGAGGATCGTCAGATGGTAATGGTTCAAATTGAATTTGAGCATCGGGGTTAATCAGGTTTTGGACTGCTTGAGCCAATTCTAGAATGGTATATTCATCGGGGTTACCCAAATTCACCGGACCAACATATTCCCCATTCATCAATCGCATCAATCCGTCTACTAAATTAGCAACGTAACAAAAGCTGCGAGTTTGTGAGCCATCTCCATAAACTGTTAATGGAGTGCCTTGTAAAGCTTGGACTATGAAATTACTGACTACTCGACCATCATTTTCTAACATCCTTGGCCCATAGGTATTGAAAATTCGAGCAACTCGAATATCAACTTTATTTTGCCTGTAATAGTCAAATGCTAAAGTTTCTGCAATTCGTTTCCCTTCGTCATAGCAAGAACGCAGTCCAATAGGATTAACACTCCCTCTGTATTCTTCACTTTGGGGATGCACCTCTGGATCTCCATAAACTTCGCTGGTAGATGCTAACAAAAATCTTGCTTTCACGCGCTTGGCTAAACCCAACATATTCAGTGTACCCATGACATTGGTTTTCACGGTTTTCACTGGGTTGTACTGATAATGTACGGGGGAAGCAGGGCAAGCTAAGTGGTAAATTTGATCGACTTCTAGGCGAATTGGTTCGGTAATATCGTGACGGATTAGTTCAAAGTAAGGATGATTTATCCATTTGAGGATGTTACGCTTATGACCTGTGTAAAAATTATCTAAGCAAAGGATTTCATGCCCTTCATTGATTAATCTATCAATCAAATGGGAGCCAATAAATCCGGCTCCACCCGTCACCAAAATTCTCATAATTTTTTCGAGTTTTACAGTTTTGACGTTAGCAATGTTAGCAATGTTGCTTATATTTTAGAGTACCCAACGCTAGTACAAGAATTTACTACATAGGACTCAGGGTTATTGCTTGGTTGCACCAAGATAAATCTGTAGTTGTCTAATTAAATTTGGATATAAAATTAATTACCAAACAAGTCAACTAACAAAATATCAAATATTTCCTAGTATTTATACAGCTTTACCTAGTAACTTTACTAAATCTTCAAGAATAGTTAATTTTTCTATTCACGTTACTTACATTAGTCATAAATCTATTTTCGAGGCATTCTCTAACAAAAAATTATCTAATTTGCATATGAATGTTAGTATTTGTTATGGTAGTTTGGATACATAGGGCTACCTTATATATCTTTTCAAAAATCAAACCGGATTTCCATATATAGCACTACGCAATCAGGGCGCGGACATTCTTGAGGACCCAAACCCATGAACAGTAAACTTATTACTTATTACTTATTGCTTATTATTTGCGCGTGGCGCTATATTTGGGCAAATTGATATTGCTGAATATATCTATTAAACAGATGCTATGGGATTGGAATTAGCTGTGGAAAGTGCTACTGTTTGAGGATTATGGGATTCTCCCAACATGACAATTGAACAAGTAAGTTGGTTCACCAACTGGGAGGTTACATCGCTAATGGTTAAGCCACCAGTATTCGTGCGATTGCGGGTAAAAGGTAATACTACTAAGTCGTATAATCGAGCTGCTTGTAAAACTGCTTGAGCAACATTTTCATGGGCGATGATTTGAATTTCTGGTGGATTGGCTAAAGCTAATTGGGACACAAACAGGGAAAGTTGCGATCGCCTCCAAGTAATTTTGCTGGAACTGGTACGACGTTCGCAGACATTGAGGACTGTGACTTGTGCTTGATTGGTTTCCGCTAAAATTTGAGCAAACTGTACTGGGTATAAAGAGGGTGCTAGTAAATTTTCCACTGGTACTAAGATCCTCTGAATTTTTTGGGGAGATTCTACCAGACGTGTCACTGCTACGGGACAATGGGATGACCAAATCACACTATCAATTACATTCCCAAATAAACGGGCTCGTAAACCAGTCCGTTTTCCCCACCCCATGACAATGAGATTGGCTTTTTGCTCCCTAGCTGCCCGACTAATTCCTTGGGCAAAGGCATCATCAATACGTAACAAAGGTTTGGCTTCTACATCCAAAACCTTACTTAGAGCAATTGCTTTAGCCAACAATTGCTCGCTGCGGTGTAGGGAATTTTCGAGTTGGGGAGCATCCATCTGAGCCGCAGCAGTGGCGATGGCTAAGGGTATAATTTGCCCATGGGTTTGATGGGCTAATAGGGCAGCCATTTCAATTAAATACTGCTGGGTTTGAGGATTATATATGGGTACAACAATAGTAAAGGGATTGCCATTTTCTTTGGGAATAGGATATCCAGAGGTTGTTAATTCTGTTTCTGGTGTGGGAACGGTTCTTAAACCCACTGCGACTTGGTTTGTAATCAGTGGTCCGAGAATGCAAGTCACAATAACTAAAATAATCATGCTGTTAAATAAATTTATATCTAACAATCCAGACCTATATCCCACTAACGTTGCTGCTAACGTTATTCCTACTTGAGGTACACTCAATGACCACATGGTCAGCATTTCCTGCCAATTATAGCGATAAACCAGTTTTGCTAAGAGGGCGGCAATCAGTTTACTGGTAATTAATCCTACAATCACGAAAATTGTGAACCACACCATACTTATGCTGGTAGTCAGGGTATTAATATTTACCAGCAATCCTAGTTTGACAAAGAAAATGGGAATAAACAGGGCACTACCAAGAAAAATCACCTTTTCTTTGACTGGTCCTGGACCAATCACATTATGTACCGTTAAACCAGCCAAAAAGGCTCCGACTATTTTTTCCACCCCAATTAATTGAGCCCCCGCAGCAGCGAGAAATACTGTCCAGAGTACAAATAGAAATTGGTTCCCCTCATCTTCCCCAGAACGGCGAAAAAATTCTTTGCCTAAGCGGTCTAAACCAACCAAAACAATGAAACAATAGATTATTAAGCCATTGATGAGAGTAATTAATTGCCAAAAATTGGAGCTATTCCCACGATTAGCTACACAAATGGCTAATAATAAAACCGCCCCAATATTAGTAACAACCGTAGCTCCTGTCGTCACATTAACTACCTCATTCCTGGCTATTCCTAGACGATTAATAATGGGATATGCCAAAATGGTATGGGAAGCGAGGACAGAACCAATTAAGATTGCCTGATTCCAAGTAAAGCCGAAAAGATGGCCAATTAATATCCCTACCATTAAAGGGACAGCAAAAGTTAAACTACCAAATCCCAAAAAGCGGTTTTTGTAACTCTGAAACTGTTTGATTTCAATTTCTAATCCTGCAACAAACATCAGATAAAATAATCCAATCTCTGAAAGCAGGTTCATCATGGGCGATTGTATATCAGGTAGTAAATTCGCGCCAAATGGACCCAAGGCTATCCCAGAACAGACTAGACCGACTAATCCTGGAAGCCTTAATTTTTCAACTAAAATGGGTACGACTAAAATTACCAGTAGAAGAATTACAAAAGGAAAAATAGGTTCTTTCCCGAGAACAGAAGAATTTGATGGCAGAGTTAGAAGTTGTAAGGTGAGATCCATTGGTAGGATTGGCGACTCTTTAAGGGGATGACTGGTTGTGTGAGTATTGATATTTTTAGTTAAATAAGTGCATGATAATCACAAGAATAATCTGAGTGAACTTGGAAATATTGCACTGTGGGCGAGCAATAAGTAAGCCAGCGCCGTCGTAGGAAGTCATGGTTGTAGACGACTGGCGTTGGTTCCTCCATGGGCGACTGGAGAACCCTTGTCGGGTAATAAGTTATTCATATTGAGGATTAACGTCCGCGCCCTAATTGGGTAGTCCTATAACCTTCGTGTAGATGTTCCTGGGAGCATTTGTCTACTATATATAATTACTTAGATTATGGGTTGATTTGACTCAAAATGAATCGCAAGCGATCATAATCATCTTTGAGTAGTATGCTCAAAGAACGACCAGCTTGAATTAACCATTGTCGATCGGCTTTACGCAATTGGTAGACATTGCGAATGGCAGCTGCGGCTAGGGATTCCACCGGCGCACCACTAACACCAAGCAGTGTGCGTAAAAAATCTAATTCTTCAGTAAATTTAATGATTGCTTCTGGCTCACATCGATAAACTGCTTGATGAATTTGTGGTGGGCGTGGTGGCAGATACTGGTATACGCGATTGGCAGATAATATACCATCTGTTGACATTTGTTCAAATCCGACGATCGCTGCTCGAAATTCAGTTTTGAGCATGGCAAATATTTGGGGTTGTTCCTCTCGCAATTCCTGCAAGGACAATCCCAAGGCTACGGGACGATGCACCGTATCTATAGGCATGGTAGTCGCATTATAAACTACTGCATAGACCAAATTGCCAGATTCTTCATCTACAGAACAAACCCAACTACCAAAGGGAGGCATGGAAGGAAAGCTCAGGTCATCTGGTTCTAAACACTGAGCTAAAAATTCTGTGGTGGTAGTTTCCACTACTTCTGCTAGATGATTGGGGTGGCGATCGCTGGTGTCAAATTGTGGTAATGGAAGGCGCATAATCTATACAGATATGTAATTAGTTATTTGTCCTTAGTCAAACAGAGCACATGACTAATCACAAATAACTAATTTCTATTTACTTACGTCCTGCTGTAAGGTCTACAGGCTCTAATTCCGAGAGTCTAAAGGTAATTAATTTATCCCAATTACCACCTTCAAACAACACTGCTACTTTACCATCACTGACTCTTTGCACGAGTCCTTCGTAGCGATAGTATGTATCCGCAGGATTTTTGACGCGAACAGTTGCTCCAGGCAGAATCATGATGTTTTACCTCTATATTTTCTCTTTCTAGCTTAATACTTGTTACGAGTCATTTGCTGGTAACCAGAAGAAGTAGGGGGCAGGGTGTACAGGGGATGAACCTCTTGTTTTACCCTTGCCCCTTTTCTTCCATTATTCATGTATGAGTTTTCTCCCCTCTTTCACAATCGGTAAATCTAAAATCTAAAATCTAAAATCCAAAATGGCATAACTAATAATTGGTGGTTTTGAGAACCCATACCTGGGAAATACTTGGGAAAAAATTAATAATACTTGCGTCGAGAACGAAAATTTGCTACCGATTCCACTATACCAACGGCAATAAAATTAGTCAGCATGGCGGAGCGTCCATAACTCATCCAGGGTAAAGGAATACCTGCTACGGGGGCTAAACCAACTGTCATGCCAATGTTGATTGTCATTTGGAAAATAATCATGGATAACACTCCCACAGCTAGTAAGGAGCCAAAGTTATCGTTTGCTGTTTGGGCAATGTGTAGAAGACGCAGGCAAACCAAGCAAAAGGCAGATATTAATACTAAGCAGCCAATAAAGCCTAATTCTTCTCCCACCGCCGAGAAAATAAAATCTGTGTGCTGTTCTGGGACAAAACTCAGTTGAGTCATGGGTCCTTTATTTAAACCCCATCCCCACCATTCACCAGAACCAATGGCAATTTTGGACTGAGCTTGGTGGTATCCGGCGGCTAAGGTATCTTGATCTGGGTTGAGAAACACCGTTAGTCGGGATTTTTGGTATGGTCTTAACAGATTATTCCAAGCAAATGCTCCCAATTCTCCACCCAAAAGGTTAATTGCTAAACCACCAAGGGCACCCATGCCAAATCTCCGCCAAGGAATACAAAACCATGCCACTATAGCCATAGCTATGGACCAAGCAATCCATCCTGGCTTATATAAGTTATCTAAAATGGCGGCAATGACTGGGGAAACAAGCAATAACAACCAGCCCGGATTGGCATTTGCCCAATACAACATTCCTAAGACAATGGCTCCAAATACCAGGGATGTTGCCAAATCTGGTTGCAAAAATACTAGTAGCCAGGGCACGGCAATAAAAGCTAAAACATAAAAAACGCGATCGATTTTTGCAGCTGTGCTCTTGTGTAATAGGGCGGCGATGGTAATAATGACAAATATTTTGGCAAATTCCGATGGTTGGACATTAAAGCCAAAAATATTAATCCATCGTTGGGCACCCTTGGCACTACTACCAATGAGTTTTACGGCGATTAAACTCCCATTGGTAATTGCGTAGGTTGCCCAGTGGAATTGTAGCCAATTGTGATAGGGAATGCGGGCAAGTACCAGTGCTAAACATACCCCAACCATACCTGTAATCCAGTGCCAAGCCCAATCATAAAGCCCTTGATTGATTTCCGTACTACGGATCATCAGCCCACCAAAAATTGTCAGACCCACTGCTAGGAGAAATAATGGCATATCCATTTGTTTCCAGGGCTTGAACAAAGATTGATAGATGAATTTGGTCAAAGAAAAGCGGGATTTTTTTAACAACATGGCAGGGGCAATTGTGGATTCTAGGTGGAAGTATCAATCCTGTCTACTAAATATCTGTATTCTTTGTATCTATTCCTCCACCCTGAAAAAATTACAAATTATTTTAAGATAACGCTGCAACTGATACCTTACCTGCGATCGCTGAAGCAATATCCTTAAAAGCCTTGGCGCTTGGTGAATCCGGCTCGCTGACAACTATGGGTACACCACTATCACCACCCAATCGGGTGGGCATTTCTAAGGGTACACAACCCAACAAAGGTATTCCCAATTCTGTGGCTGTTTTTTCTCCGCCCCCTGAACCAAAGATGTCATAATTTTTTTCTGGCATATCCGGGGGAATAAAATAACTCATATTTTCCACAATCCCCAACACATTGACGTTCAACTGTTGGAACATCCGCAAACCCTTACGGGAATCCAGTAAGGCTACATTTTGGGGTGTGGTGACAATTACAGCCCCTGCCATAGGTACGGCCTGGGTTAATGTTAATTGAGCATCCCCAGTTCCTGGGGGCATATCCACAATTAAATAATCCAGTTCTCCCCACTCAACTTGATAAAGGAATTGACGGATCACACCATTTAACATTGGTCCGCGCCAAATTACTGGTTGATCTCGATCGATTAAAAATCCCATGGATACTAATTTCACACCATGATTAAAGGCTGGTTCGAGGATGTCACCTTTTTCTGTGGTTTGGACGACAATTTGGGCATCAGCCAACCCCAACATGGTGGGATCGTTGGGCCCGTAAATATCCGCATCTAGTAAGCCGACTTTTGCCCCTGTTTGTGCTAGAGCCACTGCCACATTTACCGCCACCGTGCTTTTACCCACACCACCCTTACCACTGGAAACGGCGATAATATTTTTAATTCCTGGAACTCCATTGCGGTCGGGTAAACTTTTTTGTTGGGGGGTTTCTGCGGTTACTTCCACCGCTACATCCGTGACTCCCGGTAGCTGTTTGACTGCTTTTTCACAGTCTTCAACAATAAATTCCCTTAATGGGCAAGCAGGTGTGGTTAATACCAATGTAAAACTAACTTGACCACCATCAACTTTGACATTACGAATCATGTTGAGTTCTACCAGGCTTTTGCGGAGTTCTGGGTCTTGTACTGGTCGCAATACTGATAATACTGACTGGGAATCTAAGACATCGTACATAGTGTGTTCACCCTTGCTGCCGCAAAAAATTTTAACAAAAAACTTTGGTATCTATAGGCATTTTAACTGTGTTGGTATTGGTTATTTGCTGCGAGTAAAAAAGAATTACCAAAATTTATGGTTGACGGTTGACAGTTGACAGTTGACGGTTGACGGTTGACCGACAAATAAACACAGATACAAGTCACCGGATTTATCCGTGGAGAAAAAACAAAGGGTTTTATCATTATTTCAAGCCTCCGGGCTTTAGACATGGGATCAATTCAAAATCCAAAATCTAAAATTGAATGGTCCGAACTACTTCAAAAATCAAAACAGCTATCGTTAATTGATTTTCTTTTACTGGCAACAGCTTGTAGGGCTGTGGTTTCCACCGCTTCCACCAAAGCTCTGGCTACCCGAGCTGCATAGGGACGGGAAAATGACCAAATTAGTGGTGATAGCCAACCCCTGAGGGTGACAGAATATGACAAATAAGTACCACAAACGGTAGATTCCACTTGATAAATCAACCTTTCCTCCACACCGGGGATTGCTAATACTCTTATACTCAACAAATGTTCGCGATCGACTCTTTCTACGAAAAAACGAACGGGAATGGGGGAAAATCTAGTTACTGCTTGGAAAATCAACCCTGGTTTGGGCACTAAGCCATAGGGAACATTAGTACTTTTAAGTATTGGGTGCCAGGAAACGTCTGTTAGGTCAACTATTTTCTGCCATACTTCATCTGGTGATGCCGAACTAATTTCCCTATAGTGTCGGACTAAAGAAGCACAAATTCGACGGTGCTTGCGGTGGATGAATTTGAATAACCAATTTTGCATTCTCCTGATCCGCTCCATTGCCATCATAAAGTTAACAAAAAAATTCTGTTTTATAGAATCTTATATTGCTCTACCCTCAATAACCCGTTCTGAAAAGAAAAAATTGCCGCGTTACTAGTGGGGCAACAGATCCCCGACTTCTTTAAGAAGTCGGGGATCTAACATACCCAATGCCATGAAGCACTAGGGACAGCAGGATTGATAATACAGCAAATACACGGGAGTCAATAAACTCTTCCTAGGCTGGGTAATGGGAATGTGCGCTCAACAACAGTTGCCCACCAGACAAGGGTTTTATTATGCCTCAATGTCAAAATTTACCCATAAATAATATGTTAAAGTTTTTTATTTATACATAATTATTGACAATAAAGCAGTTGAAAAAACTTAATAAATATACAAGGCTATACGTATTGAGGGAGAATAACTCTAGTCATGATTAATCCATTTTGTGAATACTTGACTTTTCCATAAGAAAGTAAGAAAGGGCAATATAAATCCGTGCTTTAGCAGCGTCCGCCCCCAATTGTAGTGTCAAATTTGTTGCTTTCTGACATTTTTTATTTATTTTCTTGAAGTTATGTTGACAAATTCTCAAACTCAAAATTTACCAGCAGAATCATCTACATATTTACCACCGACTGATGCCAAAGCCAGGGTCAGTGAATTTATGAAACAATTACAAGATAAAATTGTTGCAGGCTTAGAAAAGTTAGATGGTAAGGGTAAGTTTCAAGAAGATAGCTGGGAGCGTCCTGAAGGTGGCGGTGGTAGATCGCGGGTTCTCAGTGACGGTGGTGTATTTGAACAAGGTGGTGTTAATTTTTCGGAGGTTTGGGGTTCTCACTTACCCCCTTCAATTTTAACCCAACGTCCGGAAGCTGCGGGGCATGGCTTCTATGCTACAGGTACTTCTTTGGTGTTACATCCTCGTAATCCCTATGTTCCCACAGTACATCTCAATTATCGCTATTTTGAAGCTGGTCCTGTGTGGTGGTTTGGGGGAGGTGCTGATTTAACACCTTATTACCCCTTTGCCGAAGATGCAAAGGATTTCCACAAAACTTTCAAGCAAGCTTGCGATAAACATAATCCCGATTATTATCCTGTATTTAAACGTTGGTGTGATGAATATTTTTATTTAAAACATCGCCAGGAGACAAGGGGAGTTGGTGGATTATTTTTTGACTATCAAGATTGTCGCCAATTACCTTTGTATCGCGGACCAAATGCTGATGGTGGAGCAGCTGAGTATAGCAATCAACTAGGAACACCAGCACCCCGAACCTGGGAAGAGATATTTGCTTTTATCCAAGATTGCGGTGATGCCTTTTTACCAGCCTATTTACCTATTGTCGAAAGACGACATGGCATGGAATATACTGAGCGCCAACGTGATTTCCAGTTATACCGTCGAGGAAGATATGTAGAATTCAACTTGGTTTATGACCGGGGTACCATTTTTGGCTTGCAAACCAATGGACGCACGGAATCAATTCTCATGTCATTACCCCCATTAGTACGTTGGCAATACGGCTATAAACCAGAACCAAATACCCCCGAGGCTGAATTATATGATACTTTCCTCAAACCCCAGGATTGGATCAACTGGAAAGGGAGACATCAGTAGAAGGTGTGAATTATAATACTAGGAATACAGTGTATCCCAAGAGATAAGATTTAGGACTGTGGCTTGTTATTCTCAAGCTACAGCACTAATGAACTCCATTACTATGGGTTCAATTATTATTCAAGGGTAGTATTTATTGGAGTTATGAGGATAACTCCATTATTACTGTGGGGATTATTTGGATTCACTGTTGTGTTCCCATAACAAATTGAATATCGAAATCGTAAAGTTAGACAGAGGAAGTAACGTGATTCAGATCGACCAAAAAACCCATACAACCGCAGATGGTAAGAGTATTATTGTTTTAACACCAGCAGGTCGTTTGGATATTACCACAGCTTGGCAATTTCGCCTGAAACTACAGGAATGTATTTCTAAAGTTACACCAAATTTAGTTGTAAATCTCAGTCAGGTCAATTTTATTGATAGTTCAGGCCTGACATCTTTGGTTGCGGGCATGCGAGATGCTGATAAAGCCAAAGGTAGTTTCCGTATTTGCAACGTGCATCCAGAGGCCAAGCTCGTATTTGAAGTCACAATGATGGATAGTGTGTTTGCCATCTTTGAAACTGAGGAGGAGGCTTTGGGGGGAGTGTCGTCTACTGCTGTTAGTTAAATACATTTCAAAATTTCTATTAACAGCTTACTTCGTTTTTTGATTGATAATGCAAGCCTTATCACTCAACATTTAAGATTTAAAACTTAATATTGTTTTTGCTTTGCACAACAAGTGCGAGCTTCAAGCATTCTCTCCAGTCATCATCAAGTGCATACCAGGATTAGGCTCTGTGGGCTAGGTAAGATTTGGTTCTTACAAGCCTCGTCACTCTTCAGGGCAAAAATAGGGAGCCAGACGCTCCCACTACAATTGTTTTACCCCTCATAACTAATGCTCTATCCCATTAATTCTGAGGAGTTTTATATCACACCCGCCTGGGGTTGAAAACCCCAGTCTAATAGCCAAAGTCGTCTCAAGACGACTGGGAAATAGCCTTCAAAACTAATGGGACAAAGTATTAGTACTCGACCACATTAATTTTGACGAGTCATGGGTATTTAGCTCCCCGACTTCTCAAAGAAGTCGGGGAGCTGTTGTCCCTGGTGATTTGCTTTCTTTCCTAAGACAACCTTGGATCTAAAGCATCCCGTAACCCATCCCCAATATAATTAATACTCAATACTGTGAGGAAAATTGCCATCCCCGGGAAAATTACCATATAAGGGGCGAATTCGATATAATTCTGTCCATCATAAAGCATACGTCCCCAAGTCGGTACATCCGGGGGAAAACCCAAACCAAAAAAGCTTAAGGTAGATTCAGTAATAATCGCCGTACTCACAGACAACGTACCAGCAACTAACACCGGACTAATCACATTGGGGAGAATATGTACCCAAATCAACCGCCAAGGAGTAGCACCCAAAGCCCGGGCGGCGGTGACAAATTCCATTTCCCGCACAGTCAAAAAACCGGCTCTGACTAACCTCGCCACAGACATCCAGTTAAGCCCACCAATAATTAAGACTATTAGTACAAATATACCCAATTCTGCACCTGCGATCGCTTTAATCCCATCACGGAATAGGAATATAATCAATAGTAGTAGTGGTAGTCGCGGTAAAGCCAAGCACAAATCAGTGAAGCGCATCAAAGCTGTGTCTAAAAAGCCGCCATAAAATCCAGCAACTGCGCCAATCAAGATACCGATAAATATTGCTACTAGCATGGAAAACACCCCTACAGCCAAGGAGATGCGTCCCCCATACAACAATCTGGCTAAAATATCTTGACCCAAATCATTGGTACCAAAGGGATGTTGCCAATTGGGGGGAAGGGTAGATTGGGCGAAGTCTATTTTGTGAATGGAAGTACTATAGATAAATGGTCCGAGGATTACGCTAAAAATGATGATCAGCAGTATTACAGCACCTAACATTGCTTGGTGATTGCGGCGAAACTTGCGCCATGCATTGTTCGTGGAACTTGTTTGTAAAGGAATGGAAAAATCAGATTGTGTAGACATAAAAGTTGACGGTTGACAGTTAAGAGTTAAGAGTTAAGAGTTAAGAGTTAAGAGTTGATAGGTAGGAGTTAACAGTTATGAGTTAAGAGTTGATAGTTGATGGTTGACAGTATTAGGGAAACTTACTCATTACTCATTACTCATTACTCATTACTTATTACTTATTACTTCCCTCATCCCCTCATCCCCTCCTAATACTTAACCCGGGGATCTAAGAAACCATAGAGGATGTCTGCAACTAAATTAAAAACAACAATCAAGATTGCATAGATAAAGGTAATTGACATGACTACTGGCGTATCGTTGCGCGAAATAGATTCAATCAATAGGGCACCTATACCAGGAACGCGAAAGACTTTCTCTGTCACTAATGCTCCTGTAAATACGTTCGGAATATCTAAGGCTACCAGTGTAACTACAGGGATTAAAGCATTTCGTAACACATGACGGGCAATAACTAAAAACTTGGGTAATCCCTTGGCGTAGGCAGTACGTACATAGTCTTGATGGAGATTTTCCAGTACTTCTGAGCGAACAAAACGCATTAACATTGCTGTTTGCCAAACTGTTAAAACAGCTACAGGCATGATGGACTGCCTTACTTGTTCGGTAAAGCTCTGCCAATCAGTTACCTGTAAGGTGCTGTTATAAATAAAAGGTAGCCATTTTAACTGCACGCTAAAGATAATAATCAGTAGTAACCCTGTAAAAAATGTCGGTAAAGAAAAGCCTAAAAAAACCAGAGTTGTCAAAACGCGATCAAAGTTTGAATTACGCTTGAGTGCGGAAGCTACCCCTAAAGGAACAGCTAGCACCGAACCAATAATATAAGCAGAACCAACCACCCATAATGTTGTGGGGAGACGCTGGAGAATTAACGTACTGACGGCACTGCGGCTAGTGAAAGAATAACCCATATCTCCCCGGACAAAGGCTATGATCCATTTAAAATAACGGATATATATAGGTTGATCCAATCCAAAGGACTTTCTGATATTTTCCCTCACTTCCGCAGTAATGGAAGGATTGAGGGCAAATTCTCCCATGGGATCTCCTGGTGCCAATGCCAAAATTGTAAATATAACTAAACTAATGGCAATCAGGGTGGGAATAGAAATTAGCAGACGACTGATAAAATATTTTTTCATTGGCGATCGCAATTTAGGCAATGATACCTTAGCGTAAGTTTGGTTATTTTGAAAACACGATATCTTGCCACCAATCTGAAATTCAACTGTTGTTTTTTCAGAGAATTTATAGATTTACATCACAAAACTACACATAAATGAACGAAAATAATCAATGTAAAGTACTGTAAATTTTTCCGAGGAGCAACTCAATGGTGTTTACTTTCCTAAAAGCTTTTATGCAACCAATCAAGAAGGGTTTCGCCTTGGTAATCTGCCTCACCCTGGCTGGGAGTTTAATATTTTCTGCTCCTAGTTGGGCTGGTTCTGCTAGTTTGGGAGTAAGTAACGGTCATCTTAGTTCTTGTCCTGCTTCTAATAATTGTGTTATTAGTCAAGATGGCGATCGCAAGCATGCCATTGATCCAATAAGTTATCATGTAGACCGCGATGCTGCCCAACAGACTTTACTAAAAGTGATTAATGTTGTTCCCCGCACACAAGTTATAGAACAGACAGATAATTACATCCATGCTATTTCTAAAAGCCGCATCTTCAAGTTTATTGATGATGTGGAATTTTATTTCCCTGCTGATGAAAATGTAATTCATGTGCGTTCAGCATCTCGCGTGGGAGAATCGGATCTTGGTGTGAATCGCAGGCGTGTGGAGCAAATTCGTTTGGCTTTGCAGGATCTAAATATTTAATTTAGGTTGTAGTGTTGCGCCACATTAATTTTGATGAGTCATGGGTATCTAGATCCCCGACTTCTATCCCAGCAATTTTCATGATGTATAAATATTGATTTATATCATGTGCGGATGAATACTTATAAAACCTCACCCGCCTGCGGCACCCTCTCCTTATTAAGGCTACGGTGTACACACAAGTCCTGTCTGTCTTCGTTTGGGCGTATTCAGCCCCCTAAATCCCCTGCCCCCGTGACCCCTGCCCCCGTGACCCCCAATTCTGGGGGTACCTGGGGGTACCTGGGGGACTTTCAAAATCTTGTTCCCCCAATTTTGGGGGTTAGGGGGCGTTTTGTGAGGACTTGGCTAAATTTGATAACTTGTGTGTACACACGAGCCTACAAGGAGAGGGAAAAGGAGGGTTTCAAAGCCTCTGGACTTGTAGGAGAGAGGTTTACCACCAGAGGTTATTGTGTAAATATTTTTACTTTTCAAACATCCTCTTAATCTCTTAATCCACCTAATCCCCATAATCCGTATAATCCGTGCTAGATTTTTGGCTAATTATGCTGTTAGGCTTCCTGGGCAGCTTCGGGCATTGTGCAGGTATGTGCGGTCCCTTGACAGTGGCTTTTTCCCTGTCCCATCAACAGCAAACACCCCCCTGGCAACAACAATTAAAATTTCATACCCTACTGAATTTAGGGAGAATAATCAGCTATACCCTTGTAGGAAGTGGAATTGGGGCAATAGGCTCAGTACTATTAGCTAGCGGACAAATGGCAGGGGTAGGTAGTGAATTACGCCAATGGATGGCGATTATTACCGGCACACTATTAATTTGGTTTGGTTTAGGACAAATTAAACCAGAATTTTTACCGCGAATTCCCATACTACATCCCATGTTTCAAGCTAATCTCCACAACCGCTTACAAACAGGTATGATGAAATTGTCCTTAGGCAAACAATGGTGGACACCAACCCTATTGGGTATGACATGGGGATTGATGCCTTGTGGTTTCTTATACGCCGCCCAAATCAAAGCTGCGGAAACTGGTAACTTGTGGATGGGTGGATTAACCATGCTCGCTTTTGGCATGGGAACCTTACCCACAATGTTGGGTATGGGGGTATTTACATCCCTACTCAGTCAAAATAAACGCAGTCAGTTATTTAGGTTGGGTGGTTGGGTAACTCTTACCATTGGTATCCTCACCTTGTTGCGGACTGGTGATGTCATGGTAGACTACACCGGACATGGTGGTTTAATTTTACTATTGTTAGCCTTAATTGCCCGTCCGGTGAGTGGCTTGTGGCCATCCCCACTGCGTTACCGTCGAGCTTTGGGGGTGGGTGCTTTTGTGCTGTCTGGCCTGCACACAGTGCATATGATAGAGCATTCCCTACAATGGAATTTTACTGCTTTTTGGTTCCTCACACCATTATTTCAGTGGGGTATGGCTGCGGGTGTTTATGGACTAGTTTTGATGGCTCCTGCAGCTGTGACTAGTTTTGATTCCTTACAAAAGCGATTGGGAAAACATTGGCGACAAATACATTTACTCAGCTTACCAGCAATGATTTTCAGCGTCAGCCATGCCCTAATCATTGGTTCCCATTATTTTGGTTCTTCCCAATTAACCTGGCAAAATAAACTTGCTGCCGGACTTTTATTAATTGCAACTGTTACCGTATTTCTCCTGAGAAATCGTTTTTTTTGGTCATTATTATCCCTAGATAAATTTTATGTTCCTCCCAGCAAGGCAAAGTAGATATGCTGTTTGTGCTTATGGATTATTGAGTTTAATCACATTGGCTTTAACGAGTGGGGTTGAGCCAGGATTTGCTCATAAAGTCAAAGTTGAGGGGGATGTGGGTGCAACTTTACACATTGAACCCAATGATACTCCCCGTGCAGGAGAACCATCCCAAACTTGGTTTGCTCTCACCCGTAAAGGTGGTAAGATTATCCCCCTAGCCGAATGTAATTGCCAGTTATCGGTTTATGCGGAACCCCATGTAGCCGGAGAAACACCACTTTTGCAACCGACTTTAAAAGCTGTTACCGCAGAACGCTACCGAGGTATTCCTGGTACTGTAATCAATTTTCCCCGTCCTGGTGCTTATCAGTTACAACTAAGTGGTAAACCATCCACAGGACAGGGATTTCGACCCTTCACATTAAAATTTGATGTCACCGTGGCAGTGGGAAGTAACAATAAAACTGCTCATAGTCAACCAACTCAACCAGTAGTTAGTACTGAGGACAATAAAAGTAACAATTGGATATTACCAGTAATTGCGATCGCTTTTTTAAGTGCGGGATTTATCAGTTTCTTTGTGCTGCGAAGGGGTAAGGGATGAGGGTGAGAAAACATAAAAAATAAAGAAGCTAAAACTGTCCCCTATCCCCTACCCTCACCCAAAGACTTTTTGTTGCAAGCCCGAATTATTCTTACGTATATTTTTCTTTCTTCGTATTTTATTTAATTTAATTTCATCGTCTTTTTACCAAATAATGAATTTACTTAGGCTATAGTTGAATCCACTGTAGTTATGACAACAAAACTACACCGCAACACTTAATGAGTTCTGAGTAAAATTATTCGTAGCATTTTTACAACATGATTCGGAAATTATTTACTTTAGCGGCTGGAACATTACTTGTTTATGCCTTCCTAGCAGCTAGTTTGAATACTTCATCCCAAGCAGCTCAACTAACAGCTGGTCCTAGTGATGAATTCATATTTGATACAGACAATGCAGTCACAGATGCAGAAGTACTTTCTGGGGATAGTGTAACTTTTGGTCATGGACATACACCATTTATTAACGATCCTGACAATAATGTAGGTAACCTCACTGATAATTCTCCAGGAACAGTTACAGGTATTGGAGAGCCTCAATATGGGACATTTTCTGACAGTTCTTTACAAGCATCTTGGAGCAGTCGTCCCAACGGAGATACATTCCTCGTTAATCAGCCAGGAATTGATTTCTACATTTTTGAATCGGGTAATAACAACAATATTGATACATTGGCTGTAAGTGCAACAGGAGCAACGGGAGCAACAGACTTTTTCTATGAACAACCGATCAATTTTACCCCTACGACTAGCTCTGATGTTGGTTACTGGACTTTCGGCTACGATTTAAGCTGGTTGGGATTTGAAGATGGAGAAACCATTGAATCCTTGACAATTTCTAATTTTTCCACTGTTGCAACGGTTAATCCAATTGCTGGAGCTGAAGGGACTGGGAACCGTGGCTTTGTTGATTTTAGCGGTAATACGGGTGAAAAAATTGAAGGCGGTTTGGGTGACAGATTCGTAGGAACTAATCAATCCTGTGGACTAGTCACAGATAATGGAGGTGCGAATTCTAACTCCTATCACTTTTCTTGGTGCGATCCTGGCGTTAAAAACTGGGACACCGATCCTGATATTATATATATCGCAGCAGCAGGAGATGCCAAGTTTAGTACTAGTCATATAGTAGCTACACCCGTACCCGAACCTGAATTTGGAGCTATGCCATTATTAGGATTATTAGCAGGGGTATTTGGTATTAGTTCCACTGTAAAGTTTAAACAGAAGAAGCTAGCTTAAGGTTTAATCCCCATAGTATTTCTTGATAGTATTCTTGAAGTTTTGTCACAAAATTAGTGCAATCGCGTTTTATGTAGTTCTTAGGGAGCATCGCCATAAATCGCACATTTGTTTGAACCAATTAAAAAGTTGCTGTGCTTGAGGGTGCTGGGGATTGAAAATTCTTTATTTGATGGCTTGATGCAATTGTCTTCGGGGTTCATTTTGCCTTTTACTAATACAAGCAATGCTTATTTTTTTGCAATTACCCAAACTGCATGGATGATTCCCAAAATATAAAAGCCAAAAATAGTTAAAAGTACATTAATCCAAAAGTCTAGACCGAAACCTACTTGTAGAAAGACTCCCAAAGGGGGTAGAATAATGGCGCAGATAATCCGAACTAAATCCATTGTTTCCTCGATAAATCTTACAAAACATTTTTACCTACCTATTTCAAGATAACATTTATTTTTCTCCACAACATAATTTAAGATATGTAACAAAGATGAGCGATCGCTTTTTGCGCTTCTTCTAGGTAAAATAGTTATAAATTGTACAAATATTGAAACCAGTTGAAAAATTTCTGTGCTTGAGGATGCTGGGGGTTTAAAACACGTTCTTTAATTGCTTGATGTAATTGTCTTCCGGGTTCGTCTTGCCATGCTAACCACGTATAAATGTTAGCCTTATCAATATGAACATTTTTGCATGTTGCACCTTTGGTTTTTGCATCTTTCACAACATCTTGAGCATATTGCCAAAGAGTATCACTTTCGTCAGGAATCATGTAAGCCAGAAAAGTTTCTAGCATACCTCGCATTCGGTTGTCTGGCATAATCCAGACACCAAACTTAATCCCATTTGTAGTGTGAATCAGCCCGTTTGGTGGTAATTTCTCGAGAAAATCAGGGATACTTTTTAAACAGGCATTTCTCACACTTTCCCAACGTCCAGAAGGATTATCATCTGCATCTACCATTAGCCCTAAATGAGTTAATCCAGAGGCTTTTAATTCAGTAGAAATTACATCTGCATCAATAAATTTATCGCTACCATAGGATTTAATATAAACAATAGGTTTCTCTTTTTTACCCCAATTAATACCATTAGCTTCTATAAATTCGGGAATAACTCTTTTATCTTGCTCTCCTTCTACAATTAATTTTTTTGGTTGATAATCCTTTGCCATTGCTAACGTACCTCAATGCCTCGTTCAGCAGCAATGACAATTTCCCGTTCTGTAAAAGCAACAGCAGTTTGTTTATCTTTTTCGATACGTTGAATTGTAATTTCATTTTCAGCAACTTCTGACTCGCGAGCGATGGTGGCTAAACTAGTCCAACAGTCACTATTGTGTGTAGTTGCAAAAACCTGTACATTCAATTTCTTTGCTGTTTTCCAAATTAGCTTCCACATATCAGACATTGCCGTAAAGTGGAATCCGGTATCAATTTCATCAACAAATAGAAATCCATCTCTTGCACATACAATTGCTAGTGCTAGACCTAAAATACGCCATATTCCATCCCCCATACTACCAATAGGCACACGTTGATTGCTATCAGAAAGACGTACTAAAAAGCCTGTCCTTGATTCTGAAGAACTGAATCTTTTGTAACCAACTGGAGCAATGCGCTCAATTTTTGGTTCAATTGTCTGAAGTGCTTCTTCTACAAGTGTTTCTTCTGGTGTTAGTACTACCTGCTCGAACAATTCAATCATTTTCTCTGTTGTTAAAGAGGATGATGTGACGAATTGTGTGATTGCGGGTATGTTACCTGTATTTATCCGCATTAGAGCATATTCCAAGGCTAAAGCATTATTAATAATTGATAAAGGTGATGTTGAAATTTCTTGTTTTTTTCCGTGAGTCCAGTTTAAACTGAAAAATAATTTATTGGTTTCAATCTTACCAACAGACCAGACTATTTTTTGTAATTCTTCATAAGACTTTTGACTACCAAAATCAGAACTGTTTTTTATTGAGACAAGCATCTTTTCTTCAATATCATCATTAATTCCTGATATAGAAAATTCACTACCTACTTTAATCTCATGACCAGAAAAAAGATGACGAATATCAAGTTCACGCTTTCCTCTACCATTATCATCCCAAATATATTC
>JASJCX010000110.1 GCA_030065255.1 Calothrix sp. MO_167.B42
TTATCCAGATGCTCATAGAGGTATTAAAAATATTAGAATTCGTTCATTCCCAAGGGGTAATTCATCGGGATATTAAACCTGATAATTTGATTAGAAATGCTTTAGATCATAAATTATTCCTGATTGACTTTGGGGCAATCAAGCAAGTACGTAGCCAAGTTGCAATGAATCCCAGGGGAGCTGGCCAAAGGATAATGCCTTTGGGGAATTCACAAAATGCGATCGCTTCGAGTAATCATAATATTACCATTGCTGTGGGCACCCCTGGCTATATGCCCTCCGAACATATCCGCAGGGTTCCCCGTCCCAGCAGTGACATTTATGCCTTGGGGATGATGGCAATTCAAGCATTAACAGGAATTCATCCCCACAAACTCCAAGACGATCCCCACACAGGGGAAATTTTATGGCAGCATTTGGCCTTTGTGAGTTCAGAGTTAGCTGGTATTCTCACAAAAATGACGCGCTACCATTTTAAGGATCGCTACCAAACAGCAACGGAAACACTATATGCATTGGAGGAATTGGTACAAACTTCAGCAACAGGTTTACCAGTTCTCCAGCCGAGTTTAGAGACAACTTCCCTCCACGAACTCACCTTAGAGTGGGTACAGGATGAGGAAATCAAAATGCGGAAAATTTTGGAACACCAGCACAGTAAAAATCCTGGTAAAATCCGCATTGGTAGAGATCCCGAACAGTGTGACATAGTTCTTCTAGAGCCGACTATATCTGGATTACACGTAGAAATTTTTTTCCATCCCCAAAAGCAAAAGTTTTACCTGCGAAATTTGCGCCAAAAAAATCCTCCCATCTTAGATGGACAATTGCTTTTAGCTGGTGAAATGCCTTTGACAACTGGTAGCAGTCTGCGTTTGGGACACCAGGTATTTACCATCAGTGATATTACTTGCAAGGATTATCCTGCCGGTTATACACCCATAGAGTACATGACAGACTGTGAGATTGTACCCCAAGAACCAATGCTCAAAACCATCAGGTGGCAACAACCAGCTCCCCGAGTTAAACCAGTTGAGGACTTGACACCCAAATCCATTCCGGTAGTACCACCGACTATAGCCCCCACAGTTTCCCTGAGCAACAAATTAGTCTTAATGATTGTGGTAGGAGTGGCAGGTTTCGTTACCACTATTGCTGGTTTAATTTTATTTAAAACGGAAAATATAGTCGCCACTAAGCCAGAACAGAATTTCATCTCCCAACAATCCCAATTGTGTCGTGAGGTTGCGCCTACCCGTGGGCGAAAATCAGCGGATTTACATGCCAATCCCCAAAGAAACTCTAGTACTTTTCAAGAGTTAAGTAAGGGAGATATAGTTTTGTTTATGCAAGTTCAGGGTGATTTTGTCAAAGTCAAACTGGATGATGGTACCCAAGGCTGGGTTGTGTGGAATCAAATTAGACCTTGCAGTGTTTCCCGTCAATGAAGAGGACAAGGGGCACCGGAGCAGGGGGAAGGGGGAAGAAGACAAGGGGCACCGGGGCAGGGGGAAGAGGGGAAAAACCTCATAAATCAATTAAAAACGATTGAATATGTTTGATTGCAGGGGAATTCATCATACTTTTCCCTTGTTCCCTGTCCTCTGTTCCCCTGCCTTTTCTGGTTACCATTAAACTAGTACTCTGTCCCATTAGTTTTGATGGGTTGTGGCACAGCCATCTTGGCTGTGAAATTTTCAGGCAGGGATGCCTGAACCACAAGTGATTATTTTTACCATCATATTTTATGGGACAAAGCAATAGTACTCGACCACGTTAATTCTGAGGGGTAGGGGAAAAAACCGCTCCAGGCGCAGAGGGCGCAGAGGAGGAGAAAGAGAGGACAAGTATAGAATTTAGTTTACCCAGCAAAATTAATGTGGTGGAGTACTAAGATTAAAAAGATGACCCTGGGTTTTTTAAAAATTCCTTCTCTTCTGGAGTGGATAACCTACCTAAAATTTCATTGCGATGGGGAAAACGTCCAAAACGCTCAATAATTTGCCGGTGATGAATGGCAGAGTTCACAGCAGTCGAGTTATCCTCATCATTGGCGAGTTGTAGAAATAACTCCACTGCTGTGTGTTGGTGTTTGAGATTTTCACTGTGTTCAAAGGGTAAATAAAAAAACCACCGTTGCACGGGCAAAAACTGCCGATCGTAGCCTTTGGCGATCGCTTGTTGTGCGGCGGACAATGCTTGCCAATCGGTAGCAAAAGCATCAGGGGTACCGCGAAATATATTTCTAGGGAATTGATCTAGAAGTAGAATTAATGCTAGGCAATTTTGCGGTAATTCAATCCAATTATCCAAATATCCTGCTGCTGCTTGCTGATAATCACAGAAAAACCAGGCACGGATTTCCTCGTCAAATTCTGCTTCTTTACTGAACCATATTTTCCTCGGTTTACCGTAACCTGGTTCATCTGATTTACCAAACCAAAAGTCTAAAATTTCTCTTGCCCGCGACATGAATATTACTTACTTTTACAAATCACTTGTCGCATTTTACGCATATTTGTGGGTAAGTCAAAAGTCATTGCTTGTTGAATCAAAATTGATGGTACAGGAATTTCCGGAGTGGCTTTGACTGTATACGTTAACAAAGTCCCCTGACCACAATCTTGCAGTTCTAAGTTGGCGTTAAAGTCCTTGAAACTGCCTCTTTCTAGCTTAAATTGAATTTGTTTACCTAGTACTTCTACTACATTCAGATAAATTTCTACTTGAGCTGTAAAAAATAAAAATGCTTTTTGTGCTGCTTGATAAAGGCGCTTAACCTCACCTTTATGGGTTATTTGGCTTTGTGTTAAATCGGGGAAATATTGTACCCAGCGAGGATAATCTGTGAGTTGTTGCCATACTTGAGAACGCAGCAATGGCAAATACATACAAGCTGTCACAGCACCACCCCAAGCGGTGTGTGAACTGGTTTGGATGAGAATTTCACCCTGAATTAGTAGATTTTGCTTTTCCTGACTCCGAAGCATTTCTAAACCTCTAGGAAGTGAGTCTGAGATAGTTGTTGACATCATAATTTCAGTTCTTCCTCAACACCAATAGTTATAATCACTTAAAACCAAACGGATCCAATTACAATTAATATCCACTCGGTAATTTTAATTTCAGTACATCACACCAACTTTGTCATAATACAAAGTCTTTGGCTATTATTGACTATTCTTTATAGTGATTACGTAAAGATTTTGCCAAATTTTGTTATATTTTTGGCGATAATACTGTCAAGTTTTATTGAATTTTTTGTTGGTATGAATACCAAACACTCTTGTAGATTGTTAAGGAACTTATATCTGTAGCGACTTCCAGTCAGGAAGAAGCAGGGGGAAACCCCATGAGCAACTGCATCAAGAAAGGAATTATTGCGAAAGAGTGTTTACGTATCGCGGCACAATTATTTCTAATTTTTCCACAAATAAATTTGGGGGCTTGTATCCTTTTCTTTTTCGGTCAAATTTAAAATGATTATAGTTTTGCAAATTGTAGAGGAAAATTTAAGTGAGTCAATCTAAATTAAATCGCAGATTAACTCAAGGCTTTGGTATATTCCTAGGAGTAGCGATCGCAGCTTATATTCTCCGAGGCTTGCAGATTCTCACTTTTATCCCTGGTGGAATTATCGCACTATTATTTTTAGTTGCGATCGCTTTTGGGTTTCTCAGTTATCTACAAAAAATTTGGTGGCGGTTTTGAACGGTTGATAGTTGACGGTTGACGGTTGACGGTTGACGGTTGACAGTAAACCTTTGGCTTAACTCCCCACACTCCCCCACTCTTCTATTGTGAATGATCCAAGTACATAATGATAAAGACATAAAAGTTAAATTCAATTAGGGAATATATTATCTTTGCAAACTCGCAAAATTATTGTAGTTGGGGGTGGTGCTGCTGGATTCTTTGGAGCGATTGCAGCTGCCCAGGTTAATCCCTATGCTCGGATTACTTTACTCGAAGCCAGTCGCAAACCCCTAGCCAAGGTCTTAATTTCTGGGGGTGGACGTTGCAATGTCACCCATAGTTGCTTTGAACCAGCTTTGTTAGTCCAAAATTATCCCCGGGGTGGAAAGGCATTGCGGGGTGCTTTTACTCGCTTTCAACCTAAAGATACCATCGCCTGGTTTGAAGAACACGGAGTCAAGTTAAAGACTGAGGCTGATGGACGAATGTTTCCTGTGACTGATAATTCCCAAACCATTGCCGATTGTCTCATGGAAACAGCAAAGGCTGAGGGTGTGGATGTGCAAATTGGCACACCTGTTGTAGAAGTCAAACCCACAGATTCCCATTTTGCCGTTATCCTCAAATCAGCAGAAATCCTGAAATGCGATCGCTTATTATTAGCAACAGGAAGTAACCCCATAGGTTATAAAATTGCCCAGGAACTCGGTCATCTCCTTCAACCCCCGGTTCCCTCTTTATTTACTTTTAATATTCCCGAGCCTAACCTGAGAAAGTTAGCAGGTGTCAGTATTAATTCGGTACAATTGCGTTTATTTGTATCAGGTAACACGTCACTCGAACAAATTGGGCCCTTACTAATTACCCATTGGGGTGTGAGCGGTCCTGCGGTGCTAAAATTATCTGCCTGGGGGGCAAGAATTTTACACGACAGCAATTATCAAGCCACTTTACTGATTAATTGGCTACCGGATTTCAACCAAGAACAACTCAGACACCAACTATTAACAGTGAAAAATGAATCGGGAAAACGAGCGATCGCTTTACACCGTGGTGTCAATTTACCCCATCGCCTGTGGCAATATATCCTTGAACGTGCAGGAATAGATCCAAATACACGATGGGCAGAAGTATCTAAAAGCACGTTAAATCAATTAATCGCACAACTTTCCCAAGGAGAATATTTAATCCAAGGTAAAGGAGTATTTAAAGATGAGTTTGTTACCTGTGGGGGAGTTAATCTCAAGCAAATAAACTTTAAAACCATGGAAAGCCGAGTGATTCGGGGGGTTCACTTTGCTGGGGAAATTTTAGATATTGATGGTATTACTGGTGGCTTTAACTTCCAAAGTGCTTGGACTACAGGTTATTTAGCAGGATTAGGGATGAGGGAGTGAGGGAGTGATTAACTCTTCACTCTTAACTCTTAAGCTAAACTAGTTTAAAATACTTTACACTGGTTTAATACCTCGGCGGTGGAATCATAGCCTTGAGAGCAAAGCAAGCAGATTATGCAAAATTTGCTTCTACTTGCCTTATATTTCACGGTATGGGCTGATTAACTTCTAGGACGCTTATCTGGTAAAATAATCAGAATCTCTGATAGGTCTACATGGTAATGACATGGGCTTATAATTCGGGGAACAGAGGAAAGAAGGATGTAACTTGCACAAACCTGACCCTCCGCGGTGGATAAAGCTGCGCTCAAAAGCAAAGTATCTAAAGTTTCGACCTGCGGAACGCGGGACAAAGCCTATCGTCAGAATGTAAGACTAGCTGTTGCTTGCAATAGAAAGCTGTTCTTTGGGTAGGAAGCCGACACTGTATGCGTTGGCGTTCGCGCAGCTTGTCCGGAGGACTCAGCCTGCCGTTAGGCATAGCATCAGTGTGGGTAGTTCACTGAAAACATTCGTAAAGGAGAATTACACCAATGGGCGGTGAAATGTTGAATGCAGTACTGTTGTCCTTTGGCTTAATCTTTGTAGGTTGGGCTGTAGGCACATTATTGTTGAAAATTCAAGGTGTAGAAGAATAGAAACTCTGATGTCTAATCCCGATATGGTAGGGGGAAACTCATATAAATTCTCTTCCTACAATATCGGGGATACTTTTTTGTAAACATGTGTTTACATATATAATTCTCATAAGAATTTTCATAAAACTTTACTAATTGTTACGAAACCCCATGACAATATTAATAGTCGGTGCTACTGGCACCTTGGGAAGACAAGTAGCTCGTCATGCTATTGATGAGGGGTACAAGGTACGCTGTCTTGTCCGCAATTTAAAAAAAGCTGCATTTTTAAAGGAATGGGGTGCAGAATTGGTGCGAGGGGATTTATGCCGTCCAGACAGTCTAACCCCAGCTCTGGAAGGTGTAACGGCAGTCATAGATGCTGCTACAGCCCGCCCCACAGATTCCCTAAGTATTAGGCAAGTGGATTGGGAAGGAAAAGTAGCTTTGATTCAAGCAGCAAAAGCAGCTGAAGTAGAGCGTTTTATTTTCTTGTCAATTTTGAATGCCGAAAAGTATCCAGAAGTGCCCTTAATGGAAATTAAGCGGTGTACGGAGCTATTTTTGGCAGAATCAGGTTTGAACTATACAATTTTGCGCCTGGCTGGCTTCATGCAGGGCTTAATTGGCCAGTATGGAATTCCAATTTTGGAAGGACAGCCAGTGTGGGTGACAGGGGATTCCTCTCCCATTGCTTACATGAATACCCAAGACACTGCCAAATTTGTGGTTCGGGCTTTGTCCCTAAAGGAAGCGGAGAACCAAGCATTCCCAGTGGTGGGGACTCGGGCTTGGAGTGCAGAGGAGATTATTCGCGTCTGCGAAAGTTTATCTGGAAAAGATGCGAAAATTACCCGGATGCCCATTAATTTATTGCGTGCCGTGCGTGGGTTTTTGCGCTTCTTCCAGTGGAGTTGGAACGTGTCAGATAGATTGGCGTTTACAGAAGTTATTGCCAGTGGAAAGCCGCTTAACGCTCCCATGGAAGATGTGTATAAGGTTTTCGGCTTCGACGTGAATGAAACCACAACCCTAGAAGGCTATTTACAAGAATACTTTAACCGAATTATGAAAAAGCTCAAGGAGCTTGATTACCAAAAAACAAAAACCAAAAAGAAGAAAGCAAAAAAGTCCCCCTTCAAAAATGTTAATAATCAATAGTCCACGGACTACAAAGATTATTTATTAATTTTGGACTAATGACTAGATCGTCCAAAATGTGTAAGGATAACATAATACAAAGCATCGCCTAGGATTGGATATTTGAGTGTGCCGAAAGCAGGCATTATTTACAATAGCGTCAAACCAATAGCGAGTCGCATCGCTATGGAACTTCAAGAAAAACTCATTGCCGTTGGTTGGGAAGTATGTCTCACAAACGGTATGGGTGGAATGTTGGGCTACTCTAGCCCAGAAAGCCCTGTGTGTCATACCCCAATCAGGGGGCTAATACCGCCGGGCTTTGATGCCCAAATGCAGTTTGCTGTGGTATTGGGAGGGGATGGAACCGTTTTGGCTGCATCTCGTCAAGTCGCCCCCTGTGGAATCCCCATATTGACGATAAACACTGGTCATATGGGGTTTTTGACGGAAGCTTACATCAACCAGCTACCCCATGCGATTGATCGGGTAATAGCTGGTGATTATGAAATTGAAGAGCGAGCAATGCTCACCGTCCAAGTGTTTCGCGAGGAGGTGGTTTTGTGGGAGGCTCTTTGTTTAAATGAGATGGTATTGCATCGAGAACCATTGACCTCCATGTGCCATTTTGAAATTGCCGTGGGTAATCACGCACCAGTTGATATTGCTGCGGATGGTGTGATTATTTGTACCCCCACCGGTTCGACGGCTTATTCTCTGAGTGCAGGAGGCCCAGTGTTAACCCCTGGAGTCCCCGCATTACAGTTAATTCCCATCTGTCCCCATTCTTTGGCTTCTAGGGCGTTGGTGTTTCCAGATAGTGAACCTGTCAATGTTTATCCTGTAAATACACCTAGATTAGTCATGACAGTAGATGGCAATGGAGGGTGTTATGTATTGCCTAAAGATAGGGTATATTTAGAGCGATCGCATTATGTCACCCAGTTCATTCGTCTCCAGTCACCAGAATTTTTCCGTATTTTGCGAGAAAAACTAGGTTGGGGTCTACCACACATTGCTAAACCAACATCGGTGGAATTACCTTAAGAGTTAAGAGTTAAAAGTTGACAGTTGACAGTTGACAGGCTTCGGCCGTGAGCTCAGCGTTCGACTGAGCGCTCACGCCGAAGTCCGAACGGTAGGAGTTAGGAGTTGATAGGTAGGAGTTAGGAGTTGATAGTTGATAGTTGATAGTTGATAGTTGAGGGTTTTAACTCCTTCCCTCATCCCCACACTCCCCACACTCCCCACACTCCTTCACACTTGGGTTGATGTCCGGATATTATGGCATATGGGAAGCTTATTTTAGATAGATATAGTCCGCCAATATCCTTTCATCCAAAGTCAAAATTGATATGACCTTTGCTCACACTCCTTGTGTTTTGGTAGTTGAAAGTGACGAGAACCTGGCACACAAATTGGCTTTTGATTTAAAAGAAGCTGGTTATCATCCGATTGAGGCCCATGATGCAATTATTGGTTTGCAGTATAGCCAGGAATATCAACCCGCTTTAGTAGTAGTCGATCGCTTGCTTGCAGGCGAGTCAGGGATTTCGTTGTGTAAAAATATCCGCCATCATGGCAATAGATCTCCTGTGCTGATGTTAATGGCAAGGGAGTCTGTTGAAGACAGGGTAGCTTGCTTAGAAGCTGGGGCTGATGATTACTTTCTCAAGCCCTATCGCTCTGAAGATTTTCTTAAACTGGTCAAATTGTATTTACAACCCGATACAGGTACCTCAGAACAATTGCGTTTCGGGGATTTATTGTTGGATATTACCACACGCCGGGCTATCCTCAATGAACGAGCTATAGATTTGACCATGAAGGAATTTGAACTCCTGAAATACTTGATGGAACATCCTCGTGAAGTGTTAACCAGGGAACAGATCCTAGAAAATGTTTGGGGCTATGATTTTATGGGGGAATCGAATGTGATTGAAGTATATATTCGCTACTTGCGTCTCAAAATTGAAGATGAAGGCCAAAAACGCTTAATTCAAACTGTACGCGGTGTGGGATATGTGTTGAGAGATTCTTAGTGAGCAGTGAATAGTTATCAGGTTCATGGTGGGGGACTTAAACCAGATTTATCCCTGCATAACATATGAATGAGAATCCTTTGGCTTTGAGTCAAGGGAGTACGTCAATAAGAATTGTTTATTCTTCCCTAAGTTCTGATCCCTTATAACTTTGCTGTTTTCCCTGTTCCACCCTGAACTTGAGCCATAAGAGAATCCCAAATCCTATCATATAACAATGAAAACTGTATCAAAGGGACAAGGGATGAAGCTAACCTTAGCTTAAACTTGTTTGTGAAAATCACTTTACTTGATATCTCCTTATGGACGCTACGGCACTTTGGCAACGATACCAGAAATGGTTATATTTCCACGAAGGATTAGGATTGTACTTGGATGTAAGCCGGATGCGCTTTGATGATGCCTTTGTGGAGGCTTGTCGTCCAAAGTTCAAGAAAGCCTTCGTACAGATGGCCCAGCTGGAGGAAGGAGCCATTGCTAATCCAGATGAAAACCGCATGGTAGGACACTATTGGTTGCGTAATCCCGATTTAGCACCAACTCCAGAACTTACCCAAGAAATTGCCAATAGCATTGAGCAAGTTGAAGCATTTGCCGAACAAGTCCACACTGGTGGCATTCATCCCCCCAATGCAGCTCGTTTTACGGATATTCTCTCCATTGGGATTGGTGGATCTGCCCTCGGGCCCCAATTTGTGGCTGAGGCTTTAGCCCCAGAAGTACCACCTCTGGACATTCACTTTATCGATAATACCGATCCCGTAGGTATCGATCGCACCCTTTCTCATTTGGGCGATCGTTTATCTAGTACTTTGGTATTAGTCATTTCCAAGTCTGGAGGTACTCCCGAACCCCGCAATGGCATGGTAGAAGTCAAACGAGCTTTTGCTGCCAAGAATTTAGACTTTGCCAAAAATGCGATCGCTATCACTATGGATGGTAGTAAGTTGTATAACATCGCCACCTCAGAAGGTTGGCTGGCAAAGTTTCCCATGTATGACTGGGTAGGGGGTCGCACTTCCGAATTGTCTACCGTGGGGCTAGTACCTGCGGCTTTACAAGGCATTGACATCCGTGCCATGCTCCAAGGGGCAAAGGAAATGGATGACGCTACCCGAGTTGCCGATTTGGAAAACAATCCCGCAGCTTTACTGGCTTTGTCTTGGTACTTTGCAGGTAATGGTAAGGGAGAAAAGGACATGGTTGTCCTACCTTACAAAGACAGCTTACTGTTATTTAGCCGTTATTTGCAACAGCTAGTAATGGAATCTTTAGGTAAGGAAAAAGACCTAGATGGCAACACCGTCTATCAAGGCATTGCTGTTTATGGTAATAAGGGTTCTACTGACCAACACGCCTATGTACAGCAGTTACGTGAAGGTGTGCCCAACTTCTTTGCTACCTTAATCGAAGTATTAGAAGATCGTCCTGGAAAATCTGCGGAAATCGAACCAGGAATTACCCCAGGAGACTACCTTTCCGGTTTTCTGCAAGGAACTAGACAAGCATTGTATGAAAATCACCGGGATTCAATTACGGTGACAATTCCCCAAGTTAATGCCCGCACCGTAGCAGCTTTAATTGCTTTGTACGATCGCGCTGTGGGTTTATATGCCAGCTTGGTAAATATTAATGCCTACCACCAACCAGGGGTAGAAGCAGGGAAAAAAGCTGCTGCTGCGATTCTGGAATTACAGACGCGAGTCATGGAAGTGCTGAAAAAAGAGTCAGCACCAATTTCTTTGACAGCTTTAGCACAAAAAGCTGGTATGCCAGAAAAAATTGAATCCATGTACATTATTGTGCGTCATCTCCATGCTAATCAGCGTGGTGTAGTTCTAGAAGGCAATCTTGGACAACCTGCTAGTTTAAAGGTTGCTGTAAGTTGATAAATCTATCTCTCATATCGATTCATTCGATCTGTTTGCTAGTCTTCTACTTATAATTGCCAGCAATGAGTATTCTCAATCTAGAATACTCATTGTTTTTTTCAGAAGGCAGTCCAAATGAAAAATAATTTGCACCGCCAATTACCTAAGTAGGGCTTGCAACAAAAAGTCTTTTGGTGGGAGTAGGCAATAGGCAATGCTTTAAACTCAGAACGCGCACTTTTAATTAATACCTCTTACCTTCTGCCTTGGAGCCCTGGAGCCTCATGCTTTTTTGTTATTTTTTATACTAAGCTTTCTTCTGTTGTAGTAGTTTAATTGTGGATGTGAGTCACGCTACACTAGGTTACGCCCCCTGTTTGACAGCTACTATCTTGGATTGCAATTTGATATTAATACCTGCTACTCATCTTATTTTTAAAAATTATTACAAATTGACACAATTTGTTTTATCTGAAACACATAAAAAATTTCATAAATGTTCTCAAAATGAAATTTTTTATGTTTGGAATTCATGATTTATACGTAAACACAAAAAATAAATAATTAGTTATATACTGAAGACATAAAGAACTTAAATTTTAAGTATAAATACTTAATTACTTCAGATTCATTGTGGGCATCTAAACAATAAATAGCTTTCAATAAGAGGATAAATAGAGGGTTCAGTCAGTCTTGTATTAATAACATACTTATGGTATATGAGACCAAAAAAATAACTTGATAAATTATTTATGGTTGATACTTTTTATACTCATTTTTTGTTGCGTAAAACACTGTAACGAATATAAAGTTTTTGTAAAAACATAGTTTACATATCAATCAACATGAGTCTTTTTCGTCAAAATAGTTATCTGTTTGTGTTTTAGATTTACCTCCAACCATCTCATTACCAGGACAAAATGATTTGGGTTCACAGATGTTAATGGAACGCTAATTCTAAAAAACTTACTTGTAATTATTCGCAGAGGATTGACCCATGTCGGAGAACCCTGTATTAAATATTTCGGGTACTAGTACTGACTACAATGTAAATAATGGTGCACAAATTATTGCCGCAGACCTAGCGATCGCTGACTCTGATGGTGGTACTTTAGATGGTGCCAAGGTAACAATTAACAATAAGTCTGATGGTGATTTCTTAGGTATTGCAGGTCAAACTGGTACTAGTGGTACTGTTGAGGGCTTGAACTGGAGTTACGACGAAAGTACAGGTGTTTTGACCTTGAGTGGCGAGGCTGACAATAGTGTCTATGAGAGCGCGTTACAACAAGTCACCTACAGCAATACCAGCGACAACCCCGACACCACACAGCGTGATGTTCAATTTTCCCTTGGTTCCAAGTCAGTTAACCCAGACAACGGGCACTTTTACGAGTATGTCGAAGCCCCTGATACTAACTGGACAACGGCTCAGTCTGAAGCAGAAACACAAGAATATTTTGGACTTCAAGGCTATCTAGCAACTATCACATCCAGTGAAGAACAGGAATTTATTGAAAACGATGGTCAAAGTGAGGAGAATGCTTGGATTGGTGCTAGCGATGCAACCACAGAAGGTGATTGGCTTTGGGTAACAGGACCAGAGGATGGTACTCCATTTTGGAGTGGAGATGAGACTGGTACTGCGGTAGGGAATGAGTACAATAATTGGTCTAGAAGAGAATCAGGGCAAGTAGAACCAAATAACCTTCCTAACATAGATCCTGATGGTGAGGATATTGGTGAGGATTATGCCCATATTCAAGGAAATTCGCCTCTGGGAGATTCTTTGGGTGGTGAGTGGAATGATTTGCCAGATAATGGCTCTACTGGTGCATACGAGGTTGAAGGTTACTTAGTAGAGTATGGTGGTTCAGCAGGAGATCCGGAATTAAATATTACCAGTAATGTTGCTGTTAATATTACAAACCTAACCAATGGTGACGGCAATGGTGACGGCAATGGTGACAGCAATGGTGACGGCAATGGTGACGGCAATGGTGACGGCAATGGTGACGGCAATGGTGACGACATTTCAGTTGATTCAATCAATGGTGACGGCAATGGTGACGACAGTTCAGAACCAGGTAATCCAAGTCCTCCCCCATTCGGTTCATCAATCCTCTGGCGTGACTTTAACGCAGGGAATAACGAAGTCTGGGAAGTCAGCTATGATGAATCTAATACTACCCAGCCTTTCTCCATAGATATCACTAATCTCAGAGGCCTTGAAGATACCAACTGGAGAGCTGAAGGTATAGAAGACTTCAATGGAGATGGGATTGATGATATTTTATGGCGTAACTATGCAACCGGTGAAAATACCATTTGGGTGATGAAAGATGGTGCCAATGGCATTGAATTCGATCAAGAATTTGCACTCACTACAGTTCCAGATGTCCAATTCGAAATAGACAGTTTGGCGGATGTTACTGGTGACGGTACTAAAGATATCATCTGGCGCAACTATGAAACTGGTGAAAATGCTATTTGGGAAGTCAACTACGATCCTGAAAATACAGAACAACCTTTCAACATTAATTCTCCCAATACAAAATTTATTACTCCAGTTGAGAGTCCAGATTGGGAAATTGTAGATTCAGGGGACTTTAATAACGATAATATCTCTGATATTTTATGGCACAATAATGCTACAGGGGAAAATGCCATCTGGGTGATGAAAAATGATGAAGGTGAATCATCTATTGATAGAGCATACTTTCTCAACGATCTTGATGATATTAATTGGACAGTGGAGGGCGTAGCAGACTTTAATCAAGATGGTAATGATGATATTCTCTGGCGTAACTATGGTACTGGGGAAAATGCTGTTTGGTTAATGGAAGATGAATCTTCCCTGGGAGATGAAATCACTGGCGATCCTGGGCTAACTATAACTTGGGAACAGGTGAATAGTGATGGTAGTATTCAAACTGCCTTGGAAGGTGGTTCAGGAGTATTCTTCTTGGATCCTCAAAATCTGGCCTGGGATGTTGAGGGTGTAGCAGACTATACAAACGATGGTACTCCTGATATACTATGGCGCAACTATGAAACCGGTGAAAATGCCATCTGGATAATGGGATCAGATGATACTGGTGTGAATGTAGATGAAGGATACTTCATAGACAGTAAGTCACTAGAATGGCAAGTTGAATCCCCCACAACGAATAATGATGTTATTATTATGTAGTTTTGTGACTAGGTACTGGGTGATTTAGAGTCAGTTTCTGCTCTTTCCTTAGTTTGTTACACAGCAAATTTAGAGACGTGTAGATTTCAATTAATTGATTTACACGTCTCTAATACAAAGTAATTGAACCCTAACTAGTAATTTGATTAACCAATATTCTTCCCATAGGAACCATGGAAAATTGGCATGGTAAACAATCCCCACCCTAAACCTGTAACTAAACCAAAGGGTACAACTAGATAATTATTAAAGCTCCAAATATGAAAAACTTGCGCTGCTAGCTCCAAAGGATAAGCCATCATCAACACAATAGCGATCGCTACACCACCCCAATTATACTGAGGTAACCAGTAAAAGCCTTTACCATTAGTAATTGCGTATAATAAACGAGTTATCAATAAGCCTGTAACTGTACCATAACAACGCATACACACAGCCATGATAAATGGTGGTGCTAATTCCACACCCATATCTGGTTGGGGACATACATGGGTGCCCATAAAATAAATAATATTGGCAATTGTAGGCAAAATTGGCCAACCAGATGCTGCTAAAAAGGGAGCAACCACTGGACCAATAACCATTCCTGTTAATAGAAAGTCAGCAATAAAGCTGCTCCAATGAATTGTGGATTTATTGGTATTCCCTACTTGTTGCATTATTTTTCCTACTTGATTATCAGATGCTTAAATAATTATGAATTAATTGGTCATCTAATGGGACTGATATTAGCAGTCTGCATCAGGAAAAGGCGACAATCTAAATTAATCCTTTGTTGGGTTTCACTATGTCCTTGCGGACACGCTACGCTAACGTTCCACCCAATCTACCATTGTTTTTAACTAAAACATTAAGACATTGTTGAATGCCTAAACCATAAGTAGTAAACTTATTACTCTTACAGGACTTACGCAATTGTCACAATAGGTGGTTGGTGCGTGACGTTATAAGTCTTATTACTACTTTCAAATATGTTCGCATCTCACGCACCCTACACCAAAAAATATGCCAGTTGCGTAAGTCCTATCTTATTACTTATTATTTATTACTTATTATTTGCCCGTAGCACCACATCTCATGTCTCATAAAATTACTCGGGGTTTACTTCTACTACTGCTGCTCAGTACCCATATTGGTTTCTCCTCCCCACCGGTAAAGGCACAAACTACTAAAAAAACTATTTGTACGAGTCAATTAACCACTGCCATAGATGCTGTAGTCAATCGACCTTTATTTAATCGGGTACGCTGGGGAATTCTAGTGAAAAATCAGGATTCCAATCAAACTCTCTATATCCGCAATGGTCAAAAGTACTTTGTTCCTGCTTCTAATACTAAATTACTCACCACCGCTGCCGCATTACAAGCACTAGGGGAAAACTTCCGTATCCGTACCTCCGTTTATCAAGATGGTGAAGGTATTTTGCGAGTGGTAGGTAGGGGAGATCCCAGTTTTAAAGATGCTCAGTTGCAAAGTTTAGCCAAGCAATTACGCCAAAAGGGTATTCGCCAAATCAAACAGTTGATTGCTGATGATAATTATTCCCAAGGGGACATGATTCATCCCAGTTGGATGTGGGAAGATGTGCAATATTACTATGGCGCACCAGTAAATAGTTTAATTTTGAATGAAAATGCTTCCATATTAAGAGTTTATCCCCAAACCTTGGGTAAACCCCTGCAAGTTAGATGGAATCAACCCGTAGAAGCATACCGATGGCGAGTGGAAAATAATTCTGTCACCATTGCTGAGGGAAAATCCGGTTTTGTACAAGTAACTCGGGATTTAAAAGGGCCTATACTGCAAATTAATGGTCAATTAGGGGTTGGTTCTCGACCTGATATTACTGCGATTGCTGTTTTCGATCCCATTGAACATTTTATGCGCCATTTCCGCCTACATTTGAACAGGGAAGGAATTTCTGTGGCTCGGACATTTACAGCGGTTGGTAGTCAGAATGACAGGGAGTTAGCAGCTGTAGAATCTCCACCATTATCTGAATTGTTGGTGGAAACTAATGTTAACAGTAATAATTTATTTGCTGAGGCTTTATTGCGGGCTTTAGCGAATAAAAGTACGCAAAATAATCAGAAAAATGTAGCTAATATTGGGTTAAAAGTTCTCACAACAACATTAGAGCAGTTGGGAGTAAATCCCCAAAGTTATAAAATTGTCGATGGTTCAGGACTTTCTCACAAAAACTTAATTAGCCCAGAGGCCTTGGTACAAACTTTACAAGGAATGGCAAAATCACCCCAAGCAGAAATTTTTCGCGCTTCCCTGCCAATTTCAGGTGTCAGTGGGACTTTAAAAAATCGCATGAAAGGTACACCCGCACAAGGAATTGTTCAAGCTAAAAGTGGTACCATTACGGGTGCTGTTACCCTTTCTGGATATGCAAATCCTCCCCAGTATAGTCCCATAATTTTCAGTATTATGGCTAATCAAACTGGACAACCGAGTTCAGTTATGAGAAAAGCTGTAGATGAAATTGTTGTGTTATTAACTCAGCTAAAAAGCTGTTAGTTTCTATGGCTGTGGATGATAAAAATAAATCCCAGGTTATCAACCTGGGATTCACATTTAAATTATTTGCAAGAGGCTTATGGCATTGCTGTGCTTCTCCGTTCTCTCAATGGCTAGTCGAGGGAAGGGATTTGAAGCCATCAGCATATCGTACAAGAAAGCATGAATTGATGTAAATATACTTTTTCTACTGTAGAAGGTGTTGCCAAAATGCCATATTTCTCAGACTTAACTTTTGCCACCTAAATCTCATTCGCCTAAATTTCATTTGGATAAATTTTCTAGAACCATTGTTACTACCAAAGTTACCTAGAAATCACCAAAAAAAAAGCATAGGATTTTGATACAAGGCTAAAAATATTGGAGCCATATAAGATTTTAGGAGTTTTAATTGTACAATGCAACACCCATTTGCACTGAAAATTTCTGATTTAAAATCTCAACTGTTAGAAAAAGATTTGGTAGAAGAACTAGGAAACAACGAGGCTGACTCTATTTCTGGGGGATTATCAATCTACACTATTGAGGGTAAAGAAGAAGGAGGTTCATATGATCCTTGCCTTCAACCCATCTGTCCTCCCATTGAAGTTACAACCCATGCTATAGGCAAAGAAGGAGGAGATTACCCTATAGAGGTAGAGCCAAAGCCCGAACCCATCAAACCTATCAAACCCCCATATGCTACAACCCTTGCCATAGGTGAAGAGGGAGGAGATTGCCCAGTATTATATTGAATCGCAACTACAACATAATACAAAAAACACAAACAAAATATCTTCCTCGGATACTTGGTATATGTCGTTGTTAACAGTACTAATACTATTTCTTTGTGAGGCTGCGCTAAATTTTTCATCCTTCGGCTCCGCTCAGGGTAAAACCTTCCTATTTCCTTCTTTCTTCGTTATTGCAACGGTTATCAAAAAATAAATCCTGGGTTAAATAACCCGGGATTTACATTTAATAAATTATTCACAAGAGGCTTATGGCAACTGCTGTGGTTCTCCATTCTCTCAATGGCTAGTTGAAAGAAAGGATTTAAAGCCACCAGCATATCGTACAAGAAAGCATGAATTAATAGTAAATATACTTTTTCTGCTAGAGAAAATGTTGCCAAAATGCCATATTTTTCAGACTTAACTTTTGTCACCTAAATCTCATTTGCCTAAATTTCATTTGGATCAATTTTCTAGAACCATTGTTACTACCAAAGTTACCTAGAAATCACCAAAAAAAAAGCATAGGATTTTGATACAAGGCTAAAAATCTTGGAACCATATAGAATTTTAGGAGTTTTAATTGTACAATGCAACACCCATTTGCACTGAAAATTTCTGATTTAAAATCTCAACTGTCAGAACAAAATTTGGTAGAAGAACTAGGAAACAACGAGGCTGGCTCTATTTCTGGGGGATTGTCAATCTACACTATTGAGGGTAAAGAAGAAGGAGGTTCATGTTATCCTTGCCCTGAACCTATTTGTCCTCCCATTCAAGTTACAACCGATGCTATAGGCGAAGAGGGAGGAGATTACCCTTGCGTTATAGAGGTAGAGCCAAAGCCCGAACCAATCAAACCTCCATATGCTACAACCCTTGCCATAGGTGAAGAGGGAGGAGATTGCCCAGTATTATATTAAATAGCGATCGCAACTGCAACCCAATATAAAAAATACAAATAAAACATCTTCCTCGGATACTTGGCATCTCTTTTGTTAGCAAATACTAAGCATAATAGCTTCATCTGGGGAAGCTATTTATGAGCTTAAGGAATACAAATTTAAAATGAACATTTTAATTCTGGGTAATGCTTCAGATGCTCATGCGGCTCATATCAAAAATGCTCTTACCCAAGCAGGTGCAACGGTAGATTATTTAGATACAAGCCTATTTCCCAAGCAGTTACAGGTGTCTTGGCAACCAGACACACAGTTGGGATACTTGACTTTACCTGACGCAATAGAACTTAACATTCAGGATATTCACAGTGTATTTTGGCGGAATTTTTTTGGAGTTTACGTTACCGATTTTAAAGATCCCCGTCAAAAGCAAGTTGCATATAATGATTCAATGAGTACCTTGAGAACCCTGATGCAAGGTAGCTCAACAAAATGGATTAATTCCTGGCAAGCATACCAGTTTCATAAGGAAAAACCCTTACAACTAAGTAAAGCCAAGGAAATAGGGGTGACAATTCCCGCAACCTTAATTAGTAACAATCCCCAGCAAGTTACACAATTTTGCCAAACTCACAAAACAGTAATTTTTAAGCCTGTTTACGGTGGTGCCCATACCCAATTTGTCACAGAGGCTCATTTAGAACCCCAACGACTAAATATGACTTTGAGCCTTTCTCCAGTGACGATACAGGAGTATATTCCCGGCACCAATATACGTAGTTATGTCATTGGAGATGCAGTTTATGCTGCTGAAATCCGCAGTCCATCTGTGGACTTTCGGGAAGACTTGGAGGCGGAGTTAATTCCCATAGAATTACCAGACTCAATTCAAAAACAATGTTTAGCGATCGCTAAAGCATTTATGTTAGAGTGGACTGCTATTGATTGGCGTATGAAGTCAACGGGTGAATATGTGTTTTTGGAAGCAAATCCTAGTCCGATGTTTATACATTTTGAACATCAGACTGGTTTTCCCATTACAGACACCCTAGTAAAGTTACTGATGAGTTAAGAGTCATGAAGAGGCAGGGGAGCACCGGAGCACCGGAGCACCGGCCATATATAAATTCCAGATTTTTGTAAAAAAATAATAAATATAATTTGCTTTATGCATTATTCATGATAGTTGTGAAAACACAAATCCTATTCATTTCCATTCATTTCCATCCCAAGATATCATCAAAATTCCAACCTTCATTTCTTGATCTGCACCAAACTTTCTAGTTTTTATCGGTGAAAGTTCCTTAATAGTTCTTTAGGTTAGCTCTGGGGTTATCAAGAGACTAACATTGGTATGCAACGACTATTTATAGCAGTGGACATATTGGTTAGGACAATATTGTTCGACTCAAGAACTGCCAGGAAGAGGCAGAGGGCAGGGGGCAGGGGGCAGGGAGAGTGGGAGAGTGTGGGGAGTGTGGGGAGTGTGGGAGGTTTAACCATCAACTGTCAACTGTCAACTATCAACTGTCAACTATCAACTGTCAACTGTCAACTATCAACTATCAACTGTCAACTGTCAACAGAATTAACGTATAATTTGTCCAGCATTTTTTGAGTTAAAAATGATGCTGGAAAAATGCGGTTTTGGACACATTTTACAACAAGTAAATATATTCTTTACTACAACTTTAAATAAAAATTCCAGGCACAATAGGCATAGAAATAAATGCAAATGATTTGTGCTCGGAGATAACTCATGGTTGCGATCTCAGAGAACGCCCAGCGTCGCCTAACTATCCAAACTGTCGAAATTGCTCCCAATACAACGGCGATTCGCTCTTTGGATTGGGACCGCGATCGCTTTGATATAGAATTCGGATTACAAAATGGTACGACCTATAACTCATATCTAATCAAAGGTGAGAAAATTGTTTTGGTGGATACCTCCCACCA
>JASJCX010000111.1 GCA_030065255.1 Calothrix sp. MO_167.B42
CTAGTTGTGTCTCTACTTTCCGCATTATGTTTGCGGCTCCATCCAAAAACTACTGTACCAATATGATGTTTGATGCAGTGGTGAATGACTAATCTCGCTGCCTTGTTTACCGTTAGGTGAATTAAGTAGGTAGGCGTAAATAAACCAAACCATGTAAGGTAATGTAAAATCACTGAACGCAATGACATAGTTATAAATTTTCTCACCCACCTACTTATTTCACGTTGATCCTGGTTTGTTTATTTGAATGAGATTTTCAAAACCTGAGAAGTTGTTTTAAAAAGGATAATTTACCTTTGTAGGGGGGATATCGCCAATTGATATCTATCCAGAAGGGATTTTTATAGGTGCTTTTGTAGTGGGAAAAAGTGTCAAAGCTTGCTTTACCGTGATATCTACCAATACCACTGTTACTCACCCCACCAAATGGTAGTCCAGGTACGGCACAATGCATTACGGTTTCGTTGATACAAACTCCCCCGGATGAGGTTGATTCTAAAACTTGTCTTTGCAGATTTTGATTGCGAGAAAATAAATACAAGGCTAAGGGTTTAGGACGGGAATTGATTTTGGCGATCGCTGCTGATATATCTGTATATGTAATTACTGGTAGGATGGGACCAAAAATTTCATCCTCCATCACATCATCATCCCAATTAACATTATCAATTATCGTAGGAGATATATACAGTTCATTCTGATTTGTATCTCCTCCAATAATAATTTCACCGGATTTTAATAACTGTTCTAGCCGATGAAATTGTTTAGGATTGATAATTCTGGTATAGTCAGAACTAAGTTGGGGATTATCGCCATAAAATGATTGTAAATTCTGTTTAATTGCTGCTAATAAATCATCCTTTATTTGACAATTAACTAATAAATAATCTGGTGCTAAACAAGTTTGTCCGGCATTGATAAATTTACCCCAAATAATACGTTTGGCTGTTGTTTGAATATCAATATCCGTATCAACAATACAAGGACTCTTACCACCTAATTCTAAGGTTACTGGTGTGAGATGCTTTGCAGCCGCCGCCATGACTATTTTCCCCACAGCCGTACCACCAGTAAAAAAGATATGGTCAAACTTTTCTTGGAGTAAATTTTGACTAGTTTCTACCCCTCCTTCTACCACAGTAATATATTCTGGAGAAAAATGTTGATTAATGATTTGAGTGACTAAAGTAGAAGTATGGGGAGCGAATTCTGATGGTTTAATTATTGCACAATTTCCGGCTGCGATCACACCAATTAGGGGTGCTATAGCTAACAGCAATGGATAATTCCAAGCACCAATAATTAATATCACTCCTAGGGGTTCTGGATAAATTTTTGCTGATGCTGGTAGGAGTTGCCAAGGTACTTGGGCTTTTTTGGCTCTCACCCAAGATTTCAGATGTTTAATTGTATATTCAATTTCTTTATTTATTAGAGCTATTTCTGTGGCAAAGCTTTCAAATATTGGTTTACTTAAATCTAATTTTAAAGCCTGATAAATAGATTCTTCGGAATCAATGATAATTTGTTTCAACTTTTTTAATTGTTGAATCCGAAAATCAATATTCCTGGTATTACCAGTGGCAAAAAAATCCCTTTGTTTGTGGATAATATCACTAATTATAATGTTGGATATCATACTAGGAATCTGGTTTGATTTGTGAATTGACTTGTAGGGGAGGGTACAGGATACAGGTGACAGGATACAGGTGACAGGTTACAGGGTACAGAAAGTTGCTGAGTTCTGTAAGGGCACAGCGCAGGCTACGCCAATAAAAATCAAATAGTAATCTTATATCTTGATTGTTGAAAATAATTTTACCACTGACAAAGGCAGAAGCCCCAGAAACCCTACAGATGCTCCAATCTTGTGGGATGGGCATCCTGCCCGTCCCTATATTATTAGCACCGCAAGATATGTTGGGATATTTTTTGATGAATGAAACCTGTTAATTCTGTTTTACAGGTAAATTAACAGTGAATACACTACCTTTACCTAGTTCTGAACTCACTTGAATAGTACCTTGATGTGCTTCCACAATGCGGCGGGAAAGATAAAGTCCTAAACCGCTACCAGAACCTTTATGCTTCCCGGGGCGAAATCTTTCAAATAAGGTAGCTTGTTCCTCAGAGGGAATACCTTGACCCGTATCTGCAACTTCAATGGTAATATTACCTTCTAAAGAAGTTGATTTGGTTAAACTTAGAGTCACCGAGCCACTATCAGTAAATTTAATGGCATTGCCAACCAAATTGGTAAATAACCGGTGTAATTCCAAGCGATCACCATCTACAACAATAGTATCTAATTTATCTAAGCTATCAGTATTAATAACTAGCTTTTTTTCTTTCGCCAAGGGAGTTAATTCATCTCCTACTTCGGTCAATAACTTACATAAATCAAGTGGTTGAAACGTTAAAGTTTTACGGCCAGCTTCAAAACGATACACTTCTAACAGGGTATTGACCATTGATAGTAAGTTACTATTACTACGGGCCATAATAGTAATCGCTTCTGCCATTGGTGGTGATAATTCTCCTAAAGCACCTTCCAAAAACAGCGTCATCATTCGTTCCGCAGCGACTAAAGGGGTGCGTAAATCGTGGGTGAGGCGAGACACAAAATCTTGACGCTGGCGATCGATTTCATCTCTTTCATCTATACTATGCTTTAATCGTACTAGCGATCGCACCCTGGCTAATAATTCATCCACCGTCACAGGCTTGCGGATAAAATCATCTGCTCCCAAATCTAATCCATGGGCCACGTTGGGAGAATCATGGGCGGTAATTAATAAAATGGGGACAAACAATATGTCTTCATTTTCCCGAATTCGTTTGGTAACTTCATAACCATCCATTCCTGGCATCATTACATCTAATAATATTAAGTCAAAATTAGATTCAGTAATTCTTGCCAGTGCGGTAGAGCCATTTTCTGCTGTCGTCACAGTATAACTTTCTTCCTCCAAAATGGTTTTGATTAAAAACACATTATCTGGAGAATCGTCAACAACTAGAATTTTATCAGAGTAAGAAGATTGCACACCCATGCAGTAATTTAAGTAGAGGATAAGAGTTAATTTGTGTTAACTAAAATATATTTTTCTCAAATTTGGAGTATTTTCCCTAAGATTGACACATAAAGTTAAAATAACTCGTGAAATCTAAATTATGATACGTGGTACTTTGAAAACTGCGCGGAAATATGTAGCATCAGGAAGTATAATTATTCTGGATTTATTTTTAGATGGTATCACTTCTCTAGTAACACCCTCTAAACAATTGTTACTTGTCTTCATGTAATTCCTTTGATAGGGGTATGGGTGATGTTTTATATAAAAGCCAGTGGAGATAGAACAAGATAATCTGGTTTTTGTAGTTGAAATTTTGGAGATTGCTATTGTTTAGTATCCATTTCCAGAATTTTTCTAGCAATAGTACGAGGAGAATTTCCAGGGATTTTTCCAAAGCCATCGAAAATAATGTTTCTAGCATTGCGATTTATGTATTAGGTTGACTGAGCCTAATGTCGCAACTTTCTTTTGTAGTTATTTACTTGACTTGTACTGACTTACATTGACTTCCCTTGACTTAATTGCAAACTATACAAGTTGATTTCGCTACACTAGCTATAAGTGATTGTGAGGGGGAGCGAATGTCATTTTCAGAGGACTTTCTCAAACAGCTAGAACCCTATGCTGAATTGTCACCTCAAGAGAAGGAAGTCTTTTTGGAGATATTTGCTAGGGGTAAAAGTCGAGTTGAAGTTACACAAGTACTTTATATGAGTGAAAGTAACCTCAGCAGTTGTTTTGGTGGGATTTACAAGAAGTTTCGCATCGGTGGTAGGGGTCCAGGAAAAGAAAGCAGGTTGCGGGAGCATCTTAGTCAGCGATATCAAGAGTGGAAACCTTCTAATTGCTCCAATATTGATGGTAAGGACAATAATATTGATGTTTTAGTTCAAGAAATCCGCAAACAAATCAAACCCAGCATCAAACAACGCTGCGGAACTATGCGAGTGCTAGATATGGAGCAGCCCATTAAGTTGACTGGAAAACGCGGTATTTATACTAACGTCAATATTCTGGAGAAAATTAGTGGACGTAGAAGGTTAGATATTACAGAATTCTTGCAAAACTGGGATGTAGAGAATTTTAACCGCTTTGGACTTAATGACGTGAGAGAGAAAAGAGTATTGGGAATAGAAGCGGTAAAACGTTACAGAAAATTGATGGTTTTGGGTAAACCAGGTGCAGGGAAAACTACATTTTTAAAATATCTAGCAATGCAATGTATTGAGGGTAATTTTTTGCAGGAGTATGTACCAATTTTTATTACCCTTAAGGATTTTGCAGAAGCAGGCGGGGAGCCAGATTTATTGACATACATTTGTCAGACAATTCATGTAGAGATAAATGTTGCATCAGTCAAAAAAATCTTTCAAAAAGGTTGTGCATTTATATTGCTTGATGGATTGGATGAAGTGAGGGAAGAGGATACAAAACGGGTATTACGTCATATTCTGGATTTTTCCGACCAATTTCACATCAATCAATTTGTTATTACCTGTCGTATTGCAGCAAAGGAATATACTTTTGAAAGTTTTACTGAAGTAGAAGTAGCAGATTTTGACAAAGAGCAAATAGCCATTTTCGCGCAAAACTGGTTCCGTGCAAAAGATGATTTGGTAAAAGCAGAAAAATTTATCCAAAGGCTAGAAGAAAATAAACCAATTCAGGAATTAGCCACGAATCCGCTATTGCTGACGCTGCTTTGTTTAGTATTTGGTGAAGCTGGAAACTTTCCTGCAAACCGTTCTGAACTATATGAAGAAGGTTTGGATGTGTTGCTGAAAAAATGGGATGCGAAACGTAACATTGAGCGGGATGTGGTTTATAAAAACTTTTCTGTGAAACGCAAGGAAGATTTACTAAGTCAAATAGCATTAACAACTTTTGAGAACAAAGATTATTTCTTTAAACAAAAGATTGTTGAAGGATATATTGCTGATTTTATTTACAATTTACCGAATGCTCGATTAGAACCAGAGGAATTAGAATTAGATAGCGAAGCTGTTTTAAAATCGATTGAGTCGCAGCATGGGTTATTGATGGAACGAGCAAGGGGTATTTACTCATTTTCACACTTGACGTTTCAAGAGTATTTTACAGCAAGGGAAATTGTAGAGACACGAGGTCTGACTTCCCTAAAAAAATTGGTAAATTATGTGACTGATAACCGTTGGCATGAAGTATTTTTACTGACTGCTGAAAAGATGCGAAATGCAGATGAGCTGGCTTTATTAATGAAGGACTATATTGATAAATTAATTGCGGCAAATGATTATTTACAAGTATTTTTAGAATGGGTATATGAAAAAACAATATTAGTAAATGTACCATATAAATTAGCATCCATTAGAGCATTTTATTTTGCTATAGTTAATTATTCTGGTGGTTTTAAGAATGACTATTATGATAATTTTTCATCATTTTTTCCAATTCCAAAATTATCGTTAATTATCGAACAAAATTTTTATTTCTCTTATGAACTAATGATAGATGCAGGTTTGTTAAATACTATTGCAACCGCTTCTAATTTGACGAACAATACAAATATAAAATTAAATAATGAAAGCGATGATAATACTTCAAATAAACAATTGCTACAAGAAGAATTACATGAATTAAATTTACGACAAGGTTTTTGGGATAAAAATAATAACACTTGGGTTATGAACCTCGGAATTGTTCAGGATTTATATGATGAATTAAGCAGCTTGCTAAAATTCCCGATTGAAGATAATTTAAGGCAACATTTGTTAATAGTAATAGATGATTTAAAATCTAAGGTTATTGACAGGTTTATTATACTTGACAATCTAAAAAATATCGCTATTGAAGACCGTAATATTGGATATGATTGGGATTTTAGTAATGTACAAAAACAACTTTTACAGCAATACTACGATGCAAATAAACTACTCGTAGATTGCCTAAATAGTGATTGTTATATAAGTCGAGAAGTCAGACAAGAAATCGAAGATACTTTACTGTTGCCAATGAGTGAAATTAAGCAACGGCAAGGGATATAATGAAAACAGGTATTAAGTCATGCCATTATAAAATATTACTACACCTTCATGATAAAAGGAGCGATTAAACTACTACTTCACCACATTAGTTATGAGGGGTTTGATAATGAACCACAGAGGCGCAGAGAGCGCAGAGAAAGAGAAAGAGAAGATAAGTCCAGAATTTGGTTTACCCTTCAAAATTAATGCGATAGACCACTACCAATGGTAGAGTAGAAGTCAATGTCTCCAGAGGCGAGTAATTTAACAATAGCTGGCATTTTTTCCTATACATTTGCCCAAATAAGTAGGTAGGCGTAATTAAATGCAAGAGGTGAACCTCACCCTCTCTCCTTATTAAGGAGAGTGCCGCAGGCGGGTGAGGTTTTATAAGTATTCATCCGCACATGATATAGTGCGCGAAATTTTCAAACTTTCCTAAACCCCTTCCCCATCACTAATATCACGTTTAGGCTGACGCTTGTAAGTAAAGGTAAAAGTATCACCACTGTTCATCACCTTACGTATTTCCTCATACATGGGATAATCACCCACACCAGTTAAACTCGCCCAACCCCGCGCCCTGGTTAAAGCCACAAACAACTGGTTACGGAAACTCACATCACTTTCATTCCGAGCTACGCGATCGCAACCTACTACATACACCATATCAGCTTCATGTCCCTTGGCGCGATTAATTCGGGAAACTGTCACACCACCATCACGCCAAAATCTATCGGGATCGTGATTGGGATATTGGGGATATAAATCGTTTAAGTTCAAAGCTGTGGGAATGTAGATATCTATTTCCGCATCCATGAGAAAACCAGCAACTTCCGTTTCTAATTCCATGGCTTCGGAGTTAGCACCCAAAACCACCACTAAAATGTCTCGACTGGGATTCAAGCCATCGTAGACAATGTTATGCATAATATTCTCAGCCAAAGCATTAAGCTCCTCTTGGCGAGAATTGTAGGTGTTAAATTCTAAGACTGGTTCCCCCCAAAGTTCGGGAATCGGATTCGGGGAATATTCGGAGGGACGCTGTATAGTAATTGGTTTTCCTACCCGGCGAAAGTCACCCTTGACTTCATAACCAATTTTGCTCCAATCTTGCTTATTAGTAATCCCAGAAACCATTCCCTCTGGACGTAACAAACCCATACCAATGGCGTGGGCTGCGGTGAGAATTGGTCCAGGGGTACGGTAACAACGACGCATGATTTCTGAACGTTTGATACCCCCTGCATATTGGGGTTGTTTAGAAAGTAAATTACTCAACTCTTCCCCAAATACTTCTTTGGCTTTGGGTACTGCTAAACTATCCAGGCTTTGGGCTTCATCATAGGCCCAAATTAACCGCCTCTCTTCGGGCTTATCTTCACTTACAGGACGCAAAGCCTGATAAGCCATCCAATATATGCCTTGCTTATCTTGATATTTTAAATCCGCTTCTGACACCAAATCCTGACCTTCATCAATCAAGATAGCATCAAACATCGGCTCAATTTCAATCTCTTCCAATAGCCGCTTGCTTAAGTCTATTAACCCCCGGTTTGGTTGTCTTTCGTTGGTATCATCAGGGGTTCCCCGTCTTTTCCCGTGGTATTCGCAAATGGTTCCATATAAACCTGGTTGGTTTTTTGCCCCCCAAGCATGAAATACCCGCAGTTTTTGGTTTGTTTTTGGATCGTAGTGTAATTCACCACTACTAAATCTGCGTATCCACTGATCTAGTAAACCAATCATCAGTTCATACAGAGAACGGGTGAAAAACACTAAAGCAATATCCCAGTCTGGGTGCTTGAGGTGCATGTGTGCTGCTTTTTGACACAATAATACAGTTTTCCCCGAACCCGCAATTCCGCGAATTCTCTGGGGCCCAGAGGGAATTTCTTTACCAATATGTTCTTGCTGTAAATCTATTTCATAAAGACTTTGGCGCAAACTGTCTACGATGTTGGCGCGGCTTTTACCTGTACCGGAGACTGTAGCGCGGGGAGGTTTGCGAAATACAGGGGTTCCAGCAATCACAGACAGCAGCAATTCCCAGTCTTTATCCTCTAAGTTGTCTCCTGGTACTATGGGAGAGATTTGTTGTATCCGTTCTAATAAACTAGCCTTACCCAACTGGTCTTGAAAAATGATACTGGAAGAATTAGGTAATTGGTCAAAACCTGTTTGCTGCCATTGCTCTTGGGTAATTAGAGGTAATGCAACTATGGCTCTACCTGTAACTTTACGCCAAATAGCTGGTTCCCGGTCAGAATATGCGATTAATGCTCGTAGTTGATGGGATGCATTTTGGTGGGGATTCGCTTCTGGTTGTTTAAAGTTTTGTAACTGCCAATTGTCATCATTTATGGTATTAATTTGCTCAATGGTAATTGGCATGACTTCAATTGTTACCAAACCCAATTCCTGATCGACAATCAAGATATCAGGTTCTTTGCGTATCTCTCCCACCTGAGAGAAAATAGGATAGCGCCAGTAGCCAATACAATTTCTATCTGCAAAGGCACTACGAATAGCATCCCAAACTTTCTGTTCTTTTTCTTCTGTATCAGATGGTAGGGTTTCGGTAGTAATAAATTTGCTGCCCTGTTCTTCTATATTAAAAAGCATTACTTATTTTGATATACTTAAATTTATCTGATAACTTGTAGCAATCTTGTTTAGCCCACATTCCCACCTTGAAATCAATTTCAAGGTTAATAAACCAAGCACGTTAAAACGCGCTCTCATACCTTTTCTAGTCTGATTTATCAGACGCATGTATATGAGCCTGGGATTTTAATCCTAGGCGGACATTTGGACTTATTGAGAATAGTGCAAGTTATGAGATTTATCGCACTTTTTGCTGTTGGTAATGCCAATTTAACACTACGAAAATATTACATACCATTGGATATATACGGAGAAAAAATTACTCCAATTTATCAAAACTTAAGTAACATTACTATCGAGGTTAGGGAACAGTGAACAGTGAACAGGGAACAGTTTTTATCTCTTTTTTTCTATTCTTTTGATCAGAAAAAATTGACAGATAAGAATTTTAAAAACCTAAAATCCTAATTTTATTGCACTTATTCTCCAAGAAATAGCCTAAAAGCATTGATACAGCAGTTTGCAGATAAATGAGGTACAGCCTCATATCATAAAACTCTTGTGGGATGGGCATCCCTGCCCGTCCAAATGTACCTCACAAAGATAAAATATGCTGTAAATCAATATTTGATAATTATTCAGCAAGCCCTATTTATTCATTTTTGCCATTGTTTTTCTAGCTGGCGAGAAGCTAAAGACATGGAATAACAAAATAGCCAATAAATAAATCCCAGAAATAAATAAACCTCCCCATATTTGCCAATAAATTGGGGTTGGGCGAGGATAGAACGGGCTATTCCGGTAAGTTCTACTAACCCTACCAGGGATAATAAAGAAGTGTCTTTGAAAAGTCCAATAAATTGACCAACAATAGCGGGAAGAACTGCACGTAGGGCTTGGGGGAGAACAATTAACAACGTGACTAAGGGTGTGTTTAATCCTAGGGCTTTGGCGGCTTCTACCTGTCCCCTGGGGATGGCTTGTAATCCGCCACGGACATTTTCTGCCATATAAGCTGCACTAAATAATATAAGTCCAGCGATTGCTCTGACAACTCGATCTAAACGCCATTCTGGGGGTAAAAATAGGGGTAACATAACTTGTGCCAGGAATAAAATCCCAATCAGGGGCAATCCTCGGACAATTTCAATGTATAAAATACAAAACCAACGCCATACGGGTAAACTACTGGTGCGCCCCAAAGCTAGTAAAACTCCAATGGGGAAGGAAAGGACGATGCTAACTGCTGCCATTATCAGGGTAAGTAGTAAACCGTTCCATAAATTACTTCTGACCGATTGTAGGTTTAATCCTCCACCAATTAGCCACAGAATAACGGGGAAAGATAGTATCCATGTTAGGGATAGCCAGGGGGTAATGATGGGAGCAAATTTTTTCCCTAGCCACCCACTGGCAAAGATTAAACCTATAATTCCCAATAAGTTTACATTGACAATTGCAGAGATAATACTGATAACTAAAGCTATAATTACGACATAAATAGTCTTGACTGTTTGTTTCGCTGTGAATACACCCCAACTCAATGCAGTTAAACAACTAGCGATCGCTAATACGTTCCAAATGCGCCAGTACTGGTTACTAGGGTATCTACCAACTAAAAATAGGTGTAAATTGACTTGAATTACCTGCCACTGTGCTTGATTAAATACCCAATTTACTATACCTGCTCCTAGCCACAAAAGTAATAACAAGCAGATAATTGTGAGTAATATATTATACCAAGTACTAAAGAGATTTTTACGCAACCATAGGAATTGTGGACTTGTCATTCAATTTTAGATTTTAGATTTTAGATTTTGACCAGTAGATAATCCATTGTTGATTTTTCATTCTTCATTCTTCATTCTTCATTCTAAATTCTCCTTGACTCCTCTCCTCACGGGCACGGCGTGGGTGATATTATTGCAAATACCGAGAGATTGACCGATGCCGTGCCCCTACATTCACTCCATCACTCCTCTTGAGCTATCTTTCCTTAATCTGTACAGTACGATTAAATACATTCATCAATAAAGAGGTTATCAAATTTAGGGTTAAATAGGTGAGCATAATTAATAACATTACCTCTACGGCTTTACCTGTTTGATTAAAGGTAGTAGAAGCAACAAAATAAATATCTGGATAGCCAATAGCGATCGCTAAACTGGAATTTTTAGTTAAGTTTAAATACTGACTGGTTAATGGTGGAATAATTACCCGCAAGGCTTGGGGAAAAACTACTAGTCTCATGGTGAGGGACGGTTTTAAACCCAAGGATGCAGCAGCTTCCCACTGTCCTTTGGATACGGATTGAATCCCACCCCGAACAATTTCAGCGATAAAAGAACCTGTATAAAAAGTCAACCCGACAAGTAAGGCTGAAAATTCTGGAGAGAGAGTAAACCAGGGAAATTCTACCCCATTTTGACTAATGTAAATGAAGTCACCCAGGGAAATTTTATTGTCTACCTTGGGTAAGCTGAGGAAAACCGCAGAATACCAAAACAATAATTGCAACAGCAGGGGAGTATTACGAAATATCTCCACATATAGCAAAGACAGGTTGCGTACCAACCAGTTGTCAGATAACCTGGCGATTCCAGCAGTGATACCCACAATAGTAGTTAGAATAATTCCCGCGATCGCAATTCGCAAGGAGTTAATTAACCCAATCCACAAAGCACGGCTGTAATTGTCTGATGGGTTGTAGGGGAGAGGGGTTTCACCAATATCAAAAGAAGCCTGCTGTTGGAGAAAATCAAACCCCAATTGAATCCCTAATTGTTGTAAATTACGGGTGAGGTTACTCCAAAAAATTGCGATCGCCACTGCGACTATAAATACGACAATTAATTGACTTGCTATGCGCCAAAAGCGTTCATCTCGCCATAGGGGAGTTTTTGAGTCATGAGTCATGAGTTAAGAGTTAAGAGTTAAGAGTTAAGAGTTATGAGTTACTATTCCTAGTTCCTAACTCCTAACTGTCAACCGTCAACTGTCAACTGTCAACCGTCAACCATCAACTTACCTAAAGGGTGGAGAATACAACAGTCCACCTTTAGTCCACAGTTGATTGTAAGTGCGAGGTAAATTTAATTTGGTTTTGGGACCGAGATTGCGATCGTAAATTTCACCGTAGTTACCAACGTGTTTAATAATCCTCACAGCAAAGTCTTTGGATAAACCAATGCCTTCACCAAGGTTACCTTCACTACCCAAAAATCGTTTGATTTCCGGATTATTACTACTACTAGCCAACTCGGTCACATTTTGAGAATTGATTCCTAACTCCTCTGCCTTAATCAAGGCATAAACTACCCATTTCAAGGCATCTGCCCATTTCTCATCTCCATCAGCTACAGCCGGTGCTAAAGGCTCTTGGGAAAGGATCTCATCTAGAATAATGTGATTGTCTGGTTGTGGTAGGGTAGTACGTCGGGAAATTAGTCCGGATTTATCGGCAGTAATAGCATTGCAACGCCCTTGTTGATAAGTAGCAAAAGCGGTATTAGCATCTTCAAATACTAAGGGCTTATAAGTAATTTTCAACTGCCGCATTTTATCCGCCAAATTCTGCTCGGTGGTTGTACCTGTTTGAACACAAACAGTTTTACCTTGCAAATTCTTGAGAGATTTAATATTACTATTTTTACCTACCATGATTCCCTGACCATCGTAGAAGACTATGGGAGCAAATGCCATCCTTACAGAAGAAGTATCACGGCTAGTTGTTAAAGTAGTGTTGCGGCTGAGAAGATCAACTTCCTTGCTTTGCACGGCTGTAAAACGTTCCTTGGCATTGAGATTGCGATAGTCTACCGCATCGGGGTTATCAAACAAAGCAGCTGCCATCGCTCGGCATATATCCACATCCAAACCACTATATTTACCATCAGTACCTACGAAGCTGAATCCTGGGACTTCGCCGTTGACACCACAAGCTAGCCGTCCCCGACTTTTGATTTTATCTAAGAGGCTATTACTAGTTGTTCCTGGAGTACCAGCATCTCCACCACAAGCAGTTAAACCAATGGCCAGAAATGCGATCGCTGATAATAATGCGGTTTTAAACATTAACATAGGTAAAAAATTTTTCCATCACTTAACTAAATAAATTAAAGCAAAGTGATGGTCAATTTGTATAACTTATAACAATTGTTGGTAAATATTTGGTATTTTGATTATCGTTAGCACATTACAAATAAATTACAATTGCTGCTATTGGAAACATCAAATTATAGTATTCTCAAAACCATGTGGATGTTGGGGCAAATCTGCCGAAAAACATATCCCAAACACCACAACCTATTACTAGTGACCCCGAACAGGTTAAACTAAATCAGGTAAGAGCCGCCCCATTTTTTTTTACGAGGCTTGTATGGGAGCTAATCTACAACAAATTGCCAGGTACTTGGATAACCTGGGTTGGGACTACCGTTTTGATGACGAATCAGAACGTATCATTACAGGTGTGGAAGCGGATCACCTGGAAGATTTCTTGATAGTCGTTCAATTAGATGAAGACGGGAGATTTTTTCGGTTATTTGCACCCCAAGTTTTAGCGGGAGTAGGGGATCATCCTTATAAAGCAGATATTCTCCAAACCATGTTGGCTATTTCCTGGGAAACAAAAATGCTGCAATGGGAATATGACCCCTCAGACGGGGAAATTCGCGCCATTATTGAATTTCCCCTGGAAGACTCAGCACTTACAGAAAGGCAATTTAATCGTTGCTTGAGTGCCTTAATTCAGATTGTAGATGGCATGGCCATGCCGCGTCTGCACGAAGTGATGGTCACAGGCATAGATCCGGGAAATATAGAATTGGGTGAGAGGCTATTACTGAGCATCCAAGAACAAGCCCCTGGAATGTTAGAATTGCTGGAAAAAGCTATGGCAGCCAGAAAGAAGCGGGGCAGTTTTCCCAGTGAAGAAGCCGACATCTGATGAAAATAGCTATACTCCAAAATGATGCTCTCACTATATACTAAAATTTTCTTGATCTGGATATTATGACATCTTATGTAACCTCTTCTGCTAAGGCCGAAATGAGCGAACTCCGACGGCTAAAAGGTTTACTACCGCCAGAATTACAAAGTTGGGTGACGGTGGAAGGCACAATAGAAGTAAATCCACCCCTGATTCGCTGTGAAGAACTTAGTCGGGATCAGGTAGAAATTCAAATTGATTTGGTGAAATGGGACGAGTTAGCCATGGATCAGCGTAATCTGCTGTTCTGGCATGAAGTTGCTCGGATTCAAAATGACAGTATCCCCAAAGATGGCTGGGAAATGGCAGCATTAGCCATTGGTTTAGGTGGTGCTGTGGGTGAATTGTGGGTACAGGATGGATTACTCCTGGTGTTAGCTTTAGCACTATGTGGCGTATCTGGTTGGCGATTGTATCAAAAAAACAATGGGGAAAAGCTAGTTAAAGAACTAACCGACGCAGATGAAAAAGCGATCGCCCTAGCCCAACGTTTCGGTTATAGTCTCCCCAATGCCTATAAAAGTTTGGGTAGTGCCCTCAAAACCTTAATTGACAAGACACCCAGCAGAAGACAACGATCTAAATATGAAGCTCGTTTATCTGCCCTCAAGCGCAGTGCGAATAAAGCAAAGGCAAGATCAAAATCCAGAGACATGGATGAGGGAGCTTATTGAATTTTGAATTTTATATCCGTTGTCTATTTGGGATTTTGAAAAACAACAGATAATCCGTTATCCGTTGTCTATTTTAGATTATATTTCAGAAGCCAGGAGTGAAAAGATATACAGGCATAACAAATTTTCCAAGACAAAGCAACATAGTTTTATCTTCACTCCTTCCCTCTTAACTCTTAACTCTTAACTCCTACCGTTCGGCTGAGCTCACGGCCGAAGCCTGTCAACTGTCAACTCTTAACTCTTAACTCTTAACTCTTAACTCTTAACTCCTTCCCTAAAGCTGGTTTAACATTTTGTGAGTTTGCGGTACTACACGCACCTGTTTGACAAACTCCTTCATTAAAGTTTGCCACCCCAAAACTTGGTCAGGAGTGGGAGGAATTATGGTTGCTTGAGTTATGGAGCCAGTAGGAGTATCCAAGGGTGTTACAGGCTGTAAAAACACCGGGATATCAGTACTTACAGTCCCTACTAACTCCCCTGCTTTTCGTAAATCTGCCAATTCTGTATTTTCTGAAACAATTATTTTGACAAAAACATCTAAGTTTGACTGATAACAGAGTTGGAGAAAAGTTATATGTTCATGCCAATGATTTTCACCACTAACACTTGGCAGTTTCACATCCATACCCACCAAATCCAAGTAAGGTATTACCTGAGACAATTGCCGTGGAAGATGTCCGCCAGTCTCCAAGTATATGGGTAATTTCGTCAATGTGCGTACTTGTGGTAAAAATTGGATCAGAAAAGGAGCATGAATTAGAGGTTCGCCTCCGGTCAAGCTAATGCTATCGTGTATAAAAGGTGCATTCTGTTGTTCAACCCATTTTAGTAATCTTTCTAATGGGACAGGATTAGAATAAGTTTCAAAGTCGCGTAATCCAGGATTGTGCTCTATTCTACATACCTTGGGTGTCTTCCAAGTATGGGCGCTATCACAAAAATGACAGCGTAAATCACATAAAGCAAAGCGAATAAAAATCTGACGTGTCCCGACATTGAGTCCTTCCCCCTGAATGGCTGAAAAGACTTCTATCAAGTGGGCGCTATGTTCATTAGTACTATTTTTTATATTCATTGGATGATAACAAAACGTATGCGCTACCTCGGCACAATCATAAGGGTTTCAGTTGATGATTCTATTGTGAATGTTTCTTCTCAAATTTCCAGTCAAACTGATAAATCAGTAACAAAGGATGTGATTACACCATTGGTGCTATCGCCTATTTTAGATCTAGGTAACTACTGAGAATTATTCCTAATCAGGACATATTAATGGAGCTTGGTGCAATAGCGTCATCAATATGTCGAGAATGTAGCCTTTAACCTTGATGCTTTTCCCTATTTTTAAGCCAAACATAGTGTTTTGGTAAATGCAGTTTACATAGCAATAGAAGCGCAAAGTTCCATGACCAGTCCATCCCCACAGGTTGATTTCCCGGTTAACTTCCTTCAAGACACGGCTATCATAAAGATTCCACCAAGGTTAAGCATCTTAGAGGCCGTAGCTTTTCAGCAAACTTGCCAAGATTTAGCTCAAAAAGACATACCCCCTCAAAAAATTATTATTGATTTTCAGAATACTATCTTTATGGATAGTAGTGGCTTGGGTGCGTTGGTAAGCAGTTTAAAAATCACCCAGGACAAAGGGATTGCATTTATTCTGAGTAACGTCAATTCAAAGGTAATGGCCGTTCTGAGTCTAACAGAACTAGATCGGGTGTTTGAAATTCAAACCCTTGGGGATATCCCAGCAACTCCACCCCGCCAGCTAGAAGAGCAGCTACCTACAACCCATCCTTCCATTCGCTCGTGGATGAAAAGGTTCATAGATATTGTTGGCTCTTTAGTGGGTTTAGTAATTACAGTAATTTTATCCATCCCCATTGCGATCGCTATTTTTATTGATAACCCCGGGCCAATTTTTTTCCAACAAACCCGTTGTGGTTGGATGGGTAAACGCTTTAAAATTTGGAAATTCCGTTCTATGTGCGTGGATGCGGAAGCAAAGAAATCTCAAGTACAAAACCAAGTGCAAGGAGCTTTCTTTAAAAATGAAAACGACCCCAGAATTACTAAGGTTGGTCGTTTTTTACGCCGTACTAGTTTAGATGAATTACCACAATTTTGGAACGTACTCAAAGGGGAGATGAGCTTAGTAGGAACTAGGCCCCCCACCCCAGACGAGGTGGAACGGTATAAAGTACCAGAATGGCAACGTCTGGATGTTAAACCGGGAATGACCGGTGAATGGCAAGTGAATGGACGCTCCACCGTGCGTAGTTTTGAGGATGTGATTCGTTTAGATTTGAAATATCAAAAAAATTGGACTTTGTTTTATGATTTGCAGTTAATTTTTAAAACAATAGCTGTTTTATTTAATAAAAATAGTGGTGCTGTGTAAGAAAAATAAACAGGATAATTTTAGATGTCCAGATATTAAATATGCCTTACCTTTGTGGGTGATTATGGTACATCACCCATGGATATTTTTCTATTAATATATGCATGGGCATGGCGACAATTAGGTTATATGAAATCCGGATGAGAACGTTACCGCAAAAACCTCACCCGCCTGCGGCATCCTCGACCTATTAAGGATATGCTGGCGAATGGTATGTTGACCCCTCACTAGGCTAAAAGCTGGGGATTATTGGAATAATTTGGACTTGTTTTTTTCTCCCCCTGCAAAGAGCTCCCTGCCCCCCTGCTGCCAAAGAGGGTGTTTTCCCAATCAGAGAATAAATTGCTTCCAAAAGTAAGGAAAAAGAGGAAATTCTTTGCTATTTAACATTTCTCCCTGCCCCACTCTCACCCATGTAGTTTTCGGAAATAGCACACTTCAGAATTCGGAAATCAAATCTTCTAAACCTGGTAATAAAGTTTGCGGAAAATGTAAATGACTACATAGTTGTAGCTTGTTATCTTTTAAATGTAAGCAACGAGTTGAGCAAAAACAAAACATTAATCAACTATTTGCTTACGGTTAATACAGTCAACGAAATTGAGGAGAAAGATTATGTTATCCGAAACTAAACTATTTACCGAAGTCTCTACTGAAGAATCTGCTACCGTTAGTGGCGGTTTGACCTTTAACCTTGATGATTACCTGTTCGTAATAGGTGCTGGAGTCATTTTTGGTAACCCTGGACTAACAGAAGATGAAGTCCAATTTGGTTGGGAACTAGCAATCCAATAGGATAAGCATTTTCAAGGATGCTTCTCTGACAAATGGATGTAAACAATTACTCTTAATTTTTCAGGCTTGACCAGTAACTGCTCCAGCCATAAGTGAGTAAATGTAACTTTCCAAAATACTGGAGCATCTTTCTTTAAGATGTTCCAGTATTTAGATTAATATGCAAAAAATCCTGAGAATGCTAACACAAATTAGCTAAAGGAGGAAAAATGCTAAATACTAGGAAAAACCCTCTTTTTATAGAGGTCACTACTGAAGTTTCTGCTGTGGTTAGTGGTGGCGGCCTAGTAAATACTGGTACATTTTCCATGAATGAAGATGACACTGTATTATATATAACTCTCAATGGACAAACAGCTTCGATTAACTCCCAAGGAAATCAAGGCGAAAAACAAAACAGCAACCAAAACATAAGCTTAATAGATCAATTAAGTCTTATGTAACACTCAAGGGTAGTTAACTAACAGTTAAAACTACTAATTACTCAAGACACTCTTGTTTATTAATATGCCTGGTTTGCCAGGTAGTTATCTTTCAAAACATTGAAGGAAATACCAGCAATGGAAGACAAAAAAGCATTGTTTACAGACCTCACGTCGGAAGGATCTGCCACCGTCACCGGAGGCAATGTCAGTTTCAACCTGGATACCTATATATTCATGTTGGGTGCTGGTGTATTATTTGGCAATCCCGGGCTTACTTCCGAAGAAATTCAGTTTGCCTGGGAGCAATCTTTTGTATTTGATCAACCCCGTCGTTCTGGCAGAAGAAGGGGAAGAAGAAGACGTTCATCATAGTAGTAATCCCTACTGGGTAATACAGCATATTTCATTGTAGTGAAGTACATTCAGACGGGCACCGGATGCCCATGCCACCCTTAGGTTTTGTATGTAGCCTTGTACTTTATTTACTTGCAAAATGCTGTAATTAAAACAAGACAAGCATTGTGATGTTATGAAATATGCTCACGTTTTGCAACATAGTGAAGAAGATTGCGGTGCCGCTTGTCTAGCTGCAATTGCCAAGCATCATGGACGTACTTTTACTCTCAATCGCATCCGGGAAGCAGTAGGCACTGGACAAGTAGGTACTACTTTACTAGGACTAAAGCGGGGTGCAGAAAGCCTGGGTTTCAACGCCCGTCCAGTCAAAACTTCCCCAGAAATTCTCCAGCGAATTCAGGAAGCACCCCTACCAGCAATTATTCACTGGCAGGGCAATCACTGGGTAGTTTTATATGGAAAAAAGGGTAGAAAATATGCGATCGCAGATCCAGCAGTAGGTATCCGCTATCTCTCTCAAAAAGATATAGTAGAAAATTGGACGGATTGGTTGCTACTTTTGTTAGAGCCAGATCCAGTCAGGTTTTTGAGTCAGGGCAATGATGAGGTTGGTGGCTTTTGGCGCTTTTTAAGGCGAGTTTGGATGTTTCGGGGGATTCTAGCCCAAGCCCTGCCCTTAAACTTGATTCTGGGACTACTGTCTTTAGCTTCTCCGTTTTTGCTGCAAATCCTTACGGATGATGTACTGGTGCGAGGAGATACAAAGCTGCTGACTACGGTAGCAATTGCCGTGGTAGTAATGAATATTGTTTCTAGTAGTCTTTCTTGGGTACAGTCCAACTTAATTGCTCATTTTGCCCAACGCTTGCAATTAGGGTTTGTGATGGAATTTGGGCGGCAAATTCTGCAATTACCCCTAAATTACTACGAATCCCGTCGTAGTGGAGAAATTGTCAGCCGTTTACGAGATATTAATGAAATTAATCAGCTAGTTTCCCAAGTAGTAGTTGCTCTTCCTAGCAAGTTTTTTATTGCTCTAGTTTCTTTGGGAATCATGATTTTTTACAGTTGGAAACTAACTGTAGTGGCTTTATTCATCGCTGTGGCGATGAGTATATCGACAGTTATTTTTCAGCCGACCTTGCAACAAAAAACCCGTGAGTTGTTAATCAAAGAAGCAGAAACCCAAGGGGTTTTAGTTGAAACATTTAAAGGGGCACTTACCCTCAAAACTACCACAGCCAGACCGCAATTTTGGGATGAATTTCAAAGCCGATTTGGTCGTCTTGGTACCCTAACTTTACGGACAATGCAAATTGGCATTATCAACGGTACTTTCTCCAATTTTGTTTCCGCCATTGGTAGTGTGGCTTTGCTGTGGTTTGGCGGTAATTTGGTCATTAATCCGGCAGAAAATCTCACTATTGGGCAACTATTGGCATTTAATTCCATGAATGGTAATTTCCTGGCTTTAATTGCCATGGTGATTAGTTTTGTCGATGAATTCACCCGGGCTAAAACTGCTACCCAACGCCTGACAGAAGTTATCGATTCAACTCCAGAAGATGATAATGATGGCAAAAAGCCCTTTGCTCAAATTCCTGCAAATACTGATATTATTTTTACCAAAGCTAACTTTCACTACGCTGGTCGAGTTGATTTAATTGAAGATTTTTCCCTGACAATTCCTGGCGGTAAAGTTGTTGCTTTAATTGGCAAATCAGGTTGTGGTAAAAGTACTTTAGCCAAACTAATTGCTGGTTTATATTCCATAGAATCTGGAAATATTCGCATTGGTATTTACAATCTGCAAGACCTTGCCCTTGATTGCTTACGTCAGCAAGTGGTTCTAGTTCCTCAAGATTCTCATTTTTGGAACCGTTCTATTATTGAAAATTTTCGTTTAGGAGC
>JASJCX010000112.1 GCA_030065255.1 Calothrix sp. MO_167.B42
AAGACTACGAAATTTTACCGCAGACCCATGAAACATTTGTCCAAGTTGCAATGATTCGGTTAATGCTTAGAAGACTGGCTTAATTGAATTGTTTAATACTTTCCAAACATCCTCTAAGGCATCAACTCCCATAAACTATTTGATATTTACTAAATGCTCGTACTATTTCTTGATAAAGATGCACTAAATTTAGCCTGCTCCCGGTAGTCTTTGCTCGTATAGCTCCACTCTTCTAGAGTGAGGGAAATATGGTGCAGCCTCATACGCCAATTGGTATTAGGAGATAGGCAACAGTAAAACTACTGTTTCCCTTGACAAAGAAACATTTGTCGAAGCAAACTTGATATGGTATCGAATATTATAGTTAAGCGGCTGTAAGCAAAACTCTTGTTGAGTTTTTAAGGCTTCAAGTCAAATGTTAGAAGAGAGTATACAGAAATGATGACTTTTTTCAGTTGTAGATGTACAAAAAATTCAGATTATATTATGTACATTTATTGCATAACATTGATTACAAAACTTAATAGTGAAAATACAGATAAATTTTCTGCTGGATTTACCTTCTGAGGTTAAATAATTTTAATTAAAGTATCCTGACACGCTCCCCTGCTAGAATACAAAACTATATAGCCTAGCTTTCAAAGAAGCTAGATGAAAGTAAAAAATTAGCTATACAAGAAAATAAAACCCTTTTTGCTATTCACATATCTTCATTACTTGCCTAGGTTCATGTGCCTTAACGTTTTCTCCGTAACTATTGTGTCATTAACTATAAATACGAATCAAAAATGAGTAATTCTTTGTATAACCTTTCAACTCCTGAACGCAATGGTAAACCTACATTCTCTATGGTAGAAACACAGGAACCATTTCCGTGGTCCCAGAGCCAAGCTGATGATTGGAATTTGCGGGATTTTCTCGATTTAGCTCGGCGAAGAGCCCTAGTAATAGTAGGGGTAGGGAGTATGGTGATGGCAGCGGTTGCTGGAGTTACTCTCAGTAAAACAGCGGAGTATGAAGGAAACTTCCGGTTGTTGGTAGAACCCGTAAGTAATGAGACTAATGGATTACCAAGCCTGGTGCAGGGAAATTCCAATCTGAGGACCAAACCAGGACTGGACTATGAATCTCAAATTCAGGTACTCAAGAGTCCTGAGGTGATGAAGGATATTGTTAAACGGTTACAAGTGAGTTATCCAGAAATTGATTATGGTAATTTACTGAATGATTTGACCATTAGTCGTTTGGGAGATACGAAGTTAATAGAGGTGCGTTATCGCAACCAAGATCCAGCAAAGATCGAGAGTATATTGCAACAGATGGCCGATTCCTACCTCAAGTACAGCCTGGAAAAACGCCAAACTAAGTTACGTCAGGGTCTGCAATTTGTAGACCAACAATTACCCAGCATCAAAAATAGATTTGAGAGCCTACAAAAAGAACTAGAAATATTTCGCCGCAAAAATAATTTTTTTGACTCAGAAAGTCAGGGTACACAGGTTAACGAACAACTAAAACTGTTATCAGAGCAGAGAATAGCTGTAAATCAAGAATTAGCAAGGGCTAGGTCTAATTTCAACAGTTTGCAAGGAGAAGAAGGGGCTTTAGCTATACTTAACAATGCTCAAGTATATCAGAGCTTAGTGCTGAAGGTTAGGGAATTAGAAACTCAGATAGCAGGAGAATCGACTCGTTTTTTGGCAGAAAGTCCATCTATGCAAACCTTGAAGGAAAAAAGAGACAAGTTACTGCCAATATTACGCCAAGAAGCAAACCGAGCTGTGGGACTAAAACTAGCAGAAGTAGCTACTGAAATTCGGAATTTGCAACAACGTAGTCAAGTCTTAGGACAGAAGGAAAAACAATTACAAATACAAGTCCAAAGACTACCCATATTGGCACGAAGATATACACAATTACAGCAGCAACTAAAAGTTGCTCAAGAAAGTCTTCAGCGATTTGTGACGACTCGTGAAAATTTGCAAATAGAAGCAGCACAAACAGAGCTTCCTTGGCAATTAGTCCAAGCAGCAAATGTACCTCAAAATCCCGTATCCCCGAATATTCAACGCAGTTTAATTTTGGGATTAGTAGCTAGTATTCTCCTAGGAATTGCTAGTGCTTTACTACTTGAAAAGTTAGATAACACTTACCATTCCTTAGAAGAACTCAAACAAAAGTTAAAGCTGCCAATATTAGGAACTATTCCCCTAGAAAAAGGAATGCAAAAGGTAAGTCGTCAAAAAAGCGATCGCCAACTTTCTCGCCAAAAACTATCCCCAGAGAGTTCTACAGAATGGGTTTCTGCCGAAATTCCTAGTATGGTGGCAGTCAATCCTAAAAATCATGCGATTGAAGAAGATGGGTATTTTGATCGATCTCCACAATTTTTGGAAGCATTTCGTATCCTACATACTAATATTCAATTATTGAACAGTGATCGCCAAATACGCTCTTTTGTAATTACCTCAGCTATTCCTGGAGATGGTAAATCTACTGTTGCTTTCCATCTAGCGCAAATTGCCGCAGCTATGGGTAAAAAAGTACTGTTAGTGGATGCTGATTTACGTCAATCCACAATTCATGGGATCTCCAAATTAGAAAATGTCTGGGGGTTGACTAATTTAATCTCCACCAATATGCCCCATGAGCAAGTGATTCAGCAAATGCCTTTGAGTCGCAACTTCTCCGTCCTTACATCTGGGCAAACACCCCCTGATCCAGCAAAATTGTTGGCATCGGAGAAAATGAAAGGGCTAATGAAAGATTTTGAGAATCAGTATGATTTAGTAATATATGATGCTCCTCCTATCCTTGGTCTTGCGGATGCGAACTTGTTAGCACCAAATACGGATGGCCTTATCTTGGTTAACAAGATGGAAAAAACAGACCGTTCGGCACTGAAACAAACTTTGGATAATTTGAGAATGTCCAGGGTTAATATTTTGGGAATGATTGTTAATGGTGATAAGAATCGTTTTAGCAGTTACTACGAAAAATATTATCACGGTCAAAAGTTATAGGGTTGAGAAAATCGGGATAAATACAGCATATTTCATGTTCGTGAAGTTCATTCACAACGGGCACCAGATGCCCATTCCACTTATAGTTTTAGCATATAGTTTTGTACTGCATTTACCTGCAAAGTGCTGTAAATTTCATACGCCTTCTAGGGGTGGAGAGTGTCAATCATCCCCAAGTATACTAAGCCCCCATCCCAGAATAATGTTTCAACCCCCGTCGCCATAACCAGCGATTAATACCTAAAAAAATCAGTAGCCAACCTATTATTGACAAAAATCCTCGCATTAAATCCACTGGCAAACCAATTAAAATACTAGCTGGAAAATTTATGAAATAAGGGAAAGGTGTGAATAATATGATTGCTTGTACGGATTTAGGAAAAACATCTAAAGGAGCAATTAAGCCTGACAAAAATAGGTAGAATAAAAACCAAAAATTTTCGATGGCGCTAGCTCTTTCCGTCCAAAAAGCAAAAATGGCAAAGGTATATTGAATTAGAAATCTTAGTGCAAATCCCAGGATAGCAGCTAAGGAAAATAATAATAAATTGCCCAAATTAGGTAACCAAAATGCTTGGGGATAGAGTAGGAAAAATAAACCTAGGAATATAAATGCGAAAGGCAAACGAGCAATTCTTTCTGCGGCATGGGAAGCTACGTGATGCCATACAGGATCGAGGGGTTGGAGTAATTTAGGTGAAAGTTTACCCTCCACCACTTCTGCCTCAAAGTCCCAAATTACCCACACAACTGTGATTTGCCTGACTAGAAAAACTGCTAGGAAATAACGGGCAAATTCCACAGATGTAAATCCAAATTGTCCACCTGGTGCTGCTTGTACCCATATGCCCATAAGAATAATGGGTAATGAACCAGAGAGTATCCACAGGATTAATTCGGCACGGTACTCCACCATATAGGCATAATAAACAGAAAGCAAGGTGAAAGCTTTTCTCGTGGTGCGCTTGATGTATTGCATGGATTGCAAGTTAGGAGTTAAGAGTTAAGAGTTGATAGTTGACAGTTGACAGTTGACAGTTGACAGTTAAGAGTTAATTGTTGTGTTATCAACGTCTATCCGTGTCATCAGTGTCATCCATTTAATCCGTGTTAAGAGTTAATTGTTGCGTTATCAACGTCTATCTGTGTCATCAGTGTCATCCATTTAATCCGCGATCATAAGTAATAAGTAATACCTACAATACCCCCGTTTGAAATACTCGTCCGATGGTTTCTTCTATGGGTGGTTCGCTCACGGTTAAATCTATAACTTCCAAATGAGATAAAATTTGGGAAACCGTTTGGGTAAGATTTTCCTGGGAAACTATAAAAGATACCGATCGCCCATCGATATGCTGTACATCACCATAGAGTTGTAGATTTTCCTTAGGTAAGGGTTGAGCTAATTCTAAATGAATTTCTCTGTAGGGAGCAAAGCTCTCTAACAATCCATCTAAACTGCCGTCATACATTAATTTTCCTTGGTGAATGACTAGTACTCTTTGACATAAAGCAGTTATATCAGCCATGTAATGGCTAGTTAATAATACCGTGGCTTGATAACGTTGATTATACTGACGTAAAAAATCTCTGACTCCCACCTGAGCATTAACATCCAAGCCCAAAGTCGGTTCATCTAAAAATAAGACCTGAGGACGATGTAAGAGTGCTGCTAACAGTTCAGCTTTCATTCGTTCCCCCAAAGAGAGTTTACGCACGGGTTGGTTTAACTTACCTTTTAAAGACAACATCTCTGTTAATTCTCCTACCCGCAGACGGAATTCAGCTTCGGGGATGTTGTAGACAGCAGCATTAATTCTCAAGGAATCCATCGCTGGAATATCCCACAGTAGCTGTTGCTTTTGCCCCATTATCAAGGTAATTTTCCGCAAAAAAGCTTCTTGGCGATTAAAAGGAATATATCCAGCCACTTCCACTTCTCCACTGGAAGGATGAATTAGTCCAGTCAGCATTTTTAAGGTGGTGGTTTTACCTGCACCGTTGGGCCCTAGGAAACCTACCACCTCTCCAGGGGCAATTTCAAAGGAGACATCAGAGACTGCGGTTATGGAACGGTAAGTGCGGCGAAAAAAATGGGCGACAGTACCTTTAAAACCTGGCTCCTTGATAGCGACGGGATATACTTTGTGTAGATGGCGAACAACGATGGTGGACATAGATTTTCAGTTAACAGTTAGCTGTTGTCAAGGGGAATGAGCGAATTTAGAATTTAGAATGAGCGAATTTAGAATGAGCGAATTACTACCCAATCGATGAATCAAGGGACTTGAAATAGCGATGCAGCGCGGTTGAAATCTAACCCCCAGCCCCTAAGCCCAGAGGATAAACTCACTTATTACTTATTACTTATTAGTTATTACTTATTTACCTCAAACGACCCGATCGCAAAATACTGATAATTAACCACAACCCTAATAAACTCGCCACAGTAAATAATATATTACTGACTAATAATAACTGAGCCGTCTGTGCTTTGCTGGAAATAATTGCCGCACCTATGATTAAGGAACCCACTAAAATGCTAAAGGAAAGGCGATTGGCTGCGTCATCGATGGTGCGGCGTAAGCTATCCAAACCCCGGATGGATAAGTTCCACTGTAAGGTTTCTGAGGTGACTCGATCTAGGAGTAACTCAATTTGACGGGGGGATTGTAAGGATAGGCTTTTAAAATCCAATGCCGTTCGTAACAGGGAGCGCACAGGACTATTACCAAGTATTTGTCTCCTGACTAAATCCGCAATCAATGGTTGAATTTCATCGACAAAATTTAATTCGGGGTTTAATGTCCGTGCCACCCCTTCTAAATTTGCTATGGTTTTGGCATATAAGCCCATGTTACTGGGTAAGCGGATTTTGTGATTACGGGCAATTTGCAAAATTTCATAAATAACTTGGGAAAACTTAAGTTGAGATAAACTGAGGTTGTAGTATTTACGCAACATGCGATCGTAATCACTTTCCAAGCTAGATAAGACCACTGGTTGGGTAGAAGTTGCTAAATTTAAGGTTAATTGGGCACACCGTTGTACATCTAAGTCCACAATTGCCAATAGCATTTCAATCAAAATTTGCTGGGTGCGGGGATCGAGTCTACCCACCATGCCACAATCTAATAGGGCAATGCGCCCATCTGGGAGATAAAATAAATTCCCAGGATGGGGATCGGCATGAAAAAAGCCATCTACGTATATCTGTTGACAAAAGGCACGAAAAAGTAAAGTCGTAATTGCCTTTTGGCGGGTGATTTTGTCTTCATCAATATTTATATTGTCCAAATTTGCTGACAACAAGGGTGTACCATTAATCCATTCCATTACCAGCAATTTGGGGGAACTGAAATTCCAATAAATTTCTGCCACTACTATTTGCTGGGGATCAAACCAAGAACTTTGGGATAAATTACGCCGCAATTTTTCTGTAAAGCTAGCTTCCCGGGTAAAGTCTAATTCTGCCTCTAATGCCTGACAAAATTCTTCAGCAATGGATTTGATTTCATAAATTTGCCCAAATTCAGTTCGCGCTACTAAATCAGCAATTCCTTGGATTAGGGCAATATCTTTGGCTACAGTAGCATCAATTCCCGGACGTTGAATCTTGAGTGCGACTTCCTTACCTCCAAGTAGGGTTGCTCGGTGGATTTGAGCAATGGAACCTGCTGCTATGGGTTCAGGGTTAATAGTAGTAAATGTTTCAGATACAGTGGTTTGCAGTTGTCGGCGGATCACAATTTCCACATCTAACCAAGGTACTGGGGGTACTTCATCTTGGAGTGTTGATAGTTCCTGAATATAATCAGCATTGAGCAAATCAGGACGGGTAGAAAGTAATTGGCCTAATTTGATATAAACAGGCCCCAAATCCAGCAAAATATTTTTGAGGACAGCAGGTGTAGGTAACTGGGGTTCATCGGCTTTGCCACCCGTGAGTAAGCTCCGCATATAGTCCCAACCATTGCGGAGTAAAACTTCGATAATTTCCCTTTGACGAGTAACTGTTTGAGTCAGGAACATAATTCTAGGAGTGGCAAAGCTAGTAGTTCATTGCATTGGTTGGTGATGGCTGGGTAACAGATCCCCGACTTCACAAATCAATATCCGCACACTGACAGCAATTCCTAGGATAGAAGTCGGGGATCGGTTAGGCTCGCGACTCGTCAAAATTAATGTGGCGGAACACTAGTACACCACGGCAAAACAGTTAAAATAGATGTAAAGCTTTGCAATAGGTGAGCTAGTGAATATCTAGATCTATTACACTAGCTAAAAAAATGATTTAAAGTAGGGAGGAAAATCTCGGATCGGCTTTGAGTTTGTTGACTAATTGTTTAATTTCTTGAGTCCGGTCTTTTTTGACGACGAGGGTGATGTTGCCATCGCGTACAATCACCACATCATCTAAACCAATCGTAGCAATTACATCCTCCCGATCGGTAGCATAAACAATTGCTCCTTGGGTATCTAAGCTAATATGGGTAGCCATTTCTACATTGGGATTGTCTTCTTGTTTGAGTAAACGTTCAACAGCATTCCAATCACCTAGATCGTCCCAACCAAATTTTACAGGTAAAACATATGCCAAACTGGTTTTTTCCATGAGGGCATAGTCTATACTTTTCTTAGGTAGTTGGGGATAAATATCTGGACCATATTTTTCAATGGGTTCAATAATTTCGGGGGCATGGATATGCATTTCGTCAAGTAAAACACTGACGCGAAAAATAAATATCCCAGTATTCCAGCAAAATCTACCTGTGGTAATAAAATCTGCTGCCGTTTCCCTGTTAGGCTTTTCAGTAAAGCGTTGGACGTGATAAGCTGGCAACTCATTAAAGCGACCAAACTCTTCGCCCTGTTCAATATAGCCATAGGCAGTTGATGGGAATGTTGGCTGGACCCCTAAAGACACAATTGCTGGTTCACTTGCCGCGAGTTGCACTGCTGCATTTAAAGTATGTGTAAACGCCTTTTGATCGGCAATCCAATGATCGGCAGGAAAAAAACCAATAACTGCATCTTCTCCGTAACGTTTTTTAATTTCCAGGCTTGCCCAAGCAACAGCCGCAGCTGTGTCCCTTCCTTGGGACTCAACTAATAAGTTCTGGGATGGTAACTCTGGTAGTTGGGCTCCTACTCCTGGTGATATTTGACTGGAAGTAATTACCCATAAATTTTCCCAACCATCGGCTAGGGATAAAAGTCTATTTGCAGTAGCCTGTAAAAGACTTTTAGAGCTACCATCTAGACTAAGAAATTGCTTGGGACGATCCTGGCGACTTAATGGCCAAAAACGTTCGCCTTTACCACCGGCAAGAATAACAGGGAACAAGGAGATTTTCATATTGTCATAAAAATTTACTTAAGAATATTTCAAGTGTACTGTGGTCTTTTCTACTGGCACAGTGTAGCTTGCATTAACATAACTCTATATGGGAGTGGTTGAGTGGGGAGTGATTTGTGGTTAAACAGATTCAGGGATTTAAACAAAATCGGTTAACTAAGCAAAAAATAAAGCAAAAAATCAAAAGGTCATCCAAGGGGAAACCTGTTCAAGAACCAAGAGTAAATATTACTCGTAATTCTACCAGTTCTAATGGTTCTATCCCTAGCCAACTTTACTACCGGCTAGGATTAAGTATACCCAGGTGGCTATTTTGGATTTTAACGATTTTTGTGGGGTTAACTTTATCCGGGCTACTAGTGTCAACTTTAGCTCTTTGGACTCCTCTATGGAGTGGTACAGACAAAACTGAAGAAGAACTCGGTTGGGCACAAAACGATCGCAAACAGCCCATTGCTGGGGAATTATGGCGTAATATTTCTCAGTATAAGCTGACACAAGCCATGAATATCTTGGTATTAGGAATTGAACCATTACCTGGTACTGTGGATGGTTCCGCAGAAAGTTTCGCAGCTCCAAGCGACACCATGCTATTGGTTAGGTTTGATCCTGAAAAAGAAAACAATACCGTGAGGGTACTTTCCATTCCCAGGGATACGATGATTGCGATGCCAGAAAAGGGCTTAACTAAAGTCTCCACAGCTAATGCAGATGGAGGACCAGTTTTAGCGGCACGGGTGGTCAGCCGGACTTTAAATAATGCACCGATTCATCGCTATATACGTATATCTACGGGGGGACTGGAAGAGTTAGTAGATCAGTTGGGTGGAGTTGAGGTATTTGTACCTCGACCAATGTTTCACAGGGATGCAACCAGTGGATTAAATATCAATTTAGTTAGTGGTTGGCAAACTCTCAATGGCAAACAAGCACTGGATTTTGCTCGTTTTCGAGAACAAGGAACAGGAGATTTAGGTAGGGTACAGCGCCAGCAAGCTTTGCTAATAGGGTTAAGGGAACGTCTGTTAAGTCCCAGCGTTTTGCCCAAATTACCCCAATTAACTCGGATGATGGGTAAATATCTGGATACGAATTTGAAGGTAGAAGAAATAATGGCATTGGTCAACTTCAGTTTGAACTTAGAACAGGATAAGTTACAAATGACCATGCTACCGGGTACTTTCAGCCGTTTAAGTCGAGATCCTGATAGCTACTGGTTAGATTTGACAGGTAAAGCCAAGCTATTGGATGAATATGTGGGAGTCACCATAGGAGGATTGAAAACAGATAAGCGATCGCTCAGTAGTTTAAAGATTGCTGTACAAAATGCTACTGGTAATTCCCAATTGGCGAAAAATGCGATCGCCAACTTTAAACGGCGGGGTTTTAGTCAAGTTTATGGAGTTGCTGATTGGCCAGATGACCGCAGCAGTACTAAAATTATTGTCCAGAAGGGCAACTTGGAAGCCGGAGAACAAATACAACAAATTTTGGGTTTTGGGGTTGTGGAGGTTTCCGCGACTGGGGATCTAGAATCTGATATTACCATCCGTATTGGTAAGGATTGGCGATAAAGTGAAGGAGTTAAGAGTTAAGAGTGAAGAGTGAAAGTTAAGAGTGAAGCAATGAAGAAGTGAAGGAGTGATGAGTATTAATCTCCCTAGTTAACTCTTAAATTCTGATTCCCAACTCTTAACTCCTAACACGGATTAAATGGATGGCACTGATGACACGGATAGTTGATAACTTCATATCTTGCACCAAAGTATTAATACTGATTTTTAATGTTACTAATAAACATAATTTCTTCTCAATAACGCGATAAATCAGGGTTTATAGCCTGCGTAGGCAGGCTTTGTTTGTATAATTTCACCCTTCTAGGGTGCAGATGCAAGATATGAGTAACCCAACAATTAACTCCTAACTTCTAACACGGATTAAATGGATGACACTGATGACACGGGTAGTTGATAACCCAACAATTAACTCCTAACTCCTAACACGGATTAAATGGATGACACTGATGACACGGATAGTTGATAACCCAACAATTAACTCCTAACTCCTAACTGTCAACTGTCAACTGTCAACTGTCAACTGTCAACTCTTAACTCATAACTTTCCTGACAAACTGCTAGATTTCAGGTTAAATATTTGCAGGTATTTTGCCGGAAATAATTTGTGACACAAAAAAAAGCTAATCGTTCGATTGTGGGAATTGCGGGAATTGTCGCCGCAGCCACTTTAATTAGTAAGGTTTTTGGTTTAGTGCGTCAGCTAGTTATTGCTGCTGCTTTTGGCTTGGGACCTGCTGCTGACGCTTTTAATTATGCTTATACTATCCCCGGTTTTCTGCTGATATTACTAGGGGGGATCAATGGACCATTTTATAGTGCCATTGTTAGTGTTTTATCTAAGCAGGATGAGGAAGATGCTGCTCCTTTAGTAGAAACTATTACTACCCTGGTAAGTGGAATACTCATAGTTGTAGCCATCTTATTAGTCATTTTTGCCCCCAATATAATTGATTTATTTGCACCTGGTTTAAGGGTGCCAGAAAAAGAGATCGTCCGAGCGATCGCAATTCAGCAATTGCGAATTATGTCCCCTATGGCTGTGTTAGCCGGGTTGATTGGTATTGGTTTTGGAGTCCTCAATGCTGCCAACCAATTCTGGCTACCTTCCATTAGTCCTTTGTTTTCCAGCGTGTCTGTGGTTTTGGGGATTGGGATTTTATTTTTACAAGTTGGTAATAAAATTAGCACCCCAGAATACGTAGTCCAAGGAGGAATCGTTTTAGCAATTGCCACGGTGGCTGGGGCAACTTTGCAATGGATAGTGCAGATAATTGCCCAAGTTAAAACTGGGGTGAGTAGATTAAGATTGCGGTTTGATTTTCGCCAGCCAGGGGTACGGGATGTGATCAAAATTATGCTCCCTGCTACCTTTTCTTCGGGGATGTTACAAATCAACCTCTACACGGATTTGTTTTTTGCTTCTTTAATTCCCATTACCGGGGTAGCAGCAGGTTTGGCAAATGCGAGTTTACTGATACAAACGCCCTTAGGAATTATTTCCAATGTGATTTTAGTACCTCTATTGCCCTTATTTTCCCGGCTTACCGATCCCAATGATTGGCCAGAACTCAAGTTACGTATTCGCCAAGGATTGTTGCTTTCTGCGTTTACCATGTTACCTTTGGGGGCATTAATGGTGAGCCTGTGTGTGCCTATTGTGAAGGTTGTATACGAACGGGGGGCATTTGGAGGTACGGACTCTGCCTTAGTATCTTCTTTATTGGTTGCTAATGGGATCGGCATGTTCTTCTATTTGGGACGGGATGTCCTGGTGCGGGTATTTTATGCCCTTGGTGATGGTCAAACACCATTTCGCATTAGCATGATAAATATTGGGTTAAATGTCGTTTTAGACTATACTCTGATCAATATTTTTGGTGCTCCTGGGTTGGTATTAGCAACGGTGGGAGTTAATTTTTGCTCTATTTTAATGTTGTTATTTGTATTGAATCGCAAGTTAAATGGATTGCCTTTAGTTGAATGGAGCTTACCTGTTTTTGGCTTGGCTGTAGGAAGTGTATTTGCTGGGGGAGCTAGTTTTACAACTTTGCAACTTTGCCAAAAATTTTTAGGTACAGATGGTTTACTAATTATGCTATTACAATTAGTGATATCGAGTTTAGTGGGTTTATGCGTATTTGGTGCCATAGCAGCAGCTATGAAACTACCGGAAGTTAACGTTTTTGTTGCCAGAATTGGTCAGCGTTTTATCAAATAGTTGGTAAATATTGTCTGGTGGAATAATATTTGATCTGTACCATAGCTACGATATGCACCTTAACCTTGAGCAGGAAATAAATGTGAGCATATATCTCGATTCGGCAATTATCGCTGAAGCCCAGGCTGCCAAAGAATTGGGTTGGGTTAAGGGCATTACTACTAACCCCACTCTACTAGGAAAAACTGATTTGCCAGTAGCAACTACATTGAAAAACCTGGCGGGTTTAACTCCAGGAGCGGTTTTCTATCAGCTTATGTCATCAGACTTTGACGAAATGGTTGGGGAGGGTAAACAAGCTTTTGAAATTCTAGGTAAGCAAACAGTACTCAAAATTCCTGCGTCGTTAGTGGGTTTTCAGGTGGTTGCTTGTCTTTCTGGGGAAATTGATTGTGCAGTCACAGCTATATATAGCCCAGCACAAGCCGTAGTAGCTGGAGAAGCTGGGGCAAAATATGCCATCGCTTATGTGAATCGAGCTACCAGGTTATTAGGGGATGGAGTGGCTTTAGTCGCTGATATGTCAAGGGTTTTAGCGGGTAGCACCACAGAAATCATGGCAGCTAGTATCAAGTCACCCACAGAGGCTGTGGCATCTTTGCAAGCAGGGGCAGATCATCTAACTTTACCCTTGAATATGCTACAATCTTTGACTAATCATGAACTTTCTTTACAAACAATTGACGAATTTGCCAGTAATGGGAAGGGACTTGTATGAGATGAGTTGACAGTTGACGGTTGACGGTTGACGGTTGACGGTTGACGGTTGATAGTTGACAGTTGACGGTTGATGGTTGATAGTTGACGGTTAAATCTCCTTCACCCCCTCACCCCCTCACCTCCTCATCCCCACACTCCCCACACTTCCTCTGCCCCCTGCCCCCGTTCGGCTGAGCTCACGGCCGAAGCCTGCCCCCTGCCTCTTCGGTGACGGTTAGCGGTTAGTTGGTGGAAAATCTGTCCTTTCTTTGAGAAAATCACCTACAACTTGATTGAAAACATCTGGTGCGCTCAGAAAAGGCCAATGATTACCGGGTATGGGACACAGACGCAAGTTGGTTAAATATTTTTTGTAGGGTTTGAGTTGGGAGTCGAAGCGATTCACCCCTTTTTCTGGTTGCACGAAAAGAGTGGGAGTGTCTACAGGAGCAGTTAAACCAGGAACTAGCATGACTTCGGTAAAAATGCGATCGCGGGCTGCTACAGTAAATTTACTACCCCAACTACCATCAGGTTTTTGTTCTATACCTGTTTGAAAGACTTGTTGTTGTAAGGGAGTCCATTGTTTGTATTGAGTTAATTGTTGGGCTTTTGCTAGGGCTGATTCATAACTAGCAAATGGCCCCATTCCTTGGAGGGAGGAAAGAACGCGAAATAATAGGGGAAATGTCAGCTTGAGAAAACTGGGCATTTTCCAGACAAAAATTGGATCTACCAACACCATACTCCGCAAGCGTTGGGGATTTTGTCTGGCCCAAATGCAAGCTAATTTACCACTCCAAGAATGTGCTACCACATGGGCACTTTCCCATCCTAAATTATCCATTAAAGCTGACAAATCCGCGATCGCACTGGTAAATTTATAATCTGCTTCTGGCTTACTACTATCACCATGACCGCGCATATCTGGGGCAACAATATGATAATCTGTACATAAATAATCCCCCAAGCTAGACCAAACTAGGGCGTGGTCAGCTAAACCATGTAGTAGTAGCAGGGGTTGTTGCCCTTGATGCCATTCTAAATAGGAAAGTTGAATATCAGGCAGAGATAAACTTTTGCGTATGGGGTTCATTTCGGACACAGTTATTAGTTGCTAGTTGCTAGTTGCTAGTTGATAATTGGCTATTTTATCTCCCTCTGCTTCCCCTGCAACCCTTCACTCTTTCACTCTTTCACTCCTTCACTCCTTCACTCCTTCACTCAGATTGCGATCGATCCAATCCAAAATGATCCGATTTATTTCTTCTGGATTTTCATCATGGGGGCAATGTCCTACGTTTTCCAAATTCAATACCTGTAAATTCTGATTGTACTGGGCAAATTGTTTAGCAAGGCCTGGGGGAACAAATTTATCTTGCTGTCCCCAAATCAATAACATGGGAATTGTTAAGTTGGGCAAAATTTGTTTGACACTAGGACCAAAATTAGCACTAATAGTAGCTTTAAACAGAGCTACAAATGCCCGGGCAGAACCCCTATCTTGGGGAGGCCCAGCTAAAATGTCAATCAATTCATCGGTGACAGCCTCGGGATTAGCATAGGCGATGGCAGCCCAACGACGCAATACGCTTGGTCGGCGAACTATATTAAATAAGGGTTTTAGTAATAATGGTGAAGCAGTTATATTTTTGATTGCGGCGATGACGGGATGCAAAAACACAGGAACCGCCTCCAACTCCAAAGAAGGATCGGGCAAACTCATCATCACCACACCCTTTACCATTTGGGGATAAGTTGCAGCCGCAGCTAAGGAAATTAAAGAGCCAATGGAGTTTCCTACCAATACCACTGGTTGGCGGATAAAAGTTTGCCAAAAATCGTAAACCTGATCTACCCAAAGCTTAACACTATAGTTAACGGAGGCTTTTTGGGAAGCACCAAAACCCAACATATCTAAAGCATAAACCGTATGGCGATCGCCCAGCACTTCTAAATTGTGTCGCCAATGCCCTATGGAAGCACCAAAACCATGGAGTAAAATCATTGGCATTTGTTCGGTGGATTTCTCCTGGGGACGAATAAAAGTATAGCGAGTTTGCCAACCCCGCCAAACCCAATCCCTCTGATTCCCCACTTTTTGCTGCCAGTGTACAACTGTGTTCAAACCGGCCTCCACTTGATGTTAAGTATTATTGCCATTAATTGCCAATGCATTTATTATGCTGTTTGTTTTGTTCTCTGCCACAAGTTTAGAAGTCTGTTAAAATCGGGAGTGTATTTATAGCAGTTGCATTCGATAGTTAGGACTTTTTTGATGTTGACGGTTGACAGTTGACGGTTCTTGAGTTGAACAATATTGTCCTAACCAATATGTCCATTGCTATAAATTGCCCAAAATCTACTTAAATTAATATATTTATGACATTTTCTGGTGATAGTGATTATACATAAATAATATTGAACATAATCAAGAGTCGGTGTTTGGGAATGCAGTATTGGCCATAGTCACAATCACTGAACTCAAGACAGTAATATATTTGGAAATAGACACGATACAAAAGTTCAAATTTATTGCTTTTATGTAACTTAGATTAACGATTGGGATCTAAATCTTCTCAATAGTGAGTAGAATTGACAAATACAAGCCTAAGAACTACTTGCACAGATTAGTTAAGTTAAAACTATGTGGTCATATAGTCATAAACTACTATTTTGTGGTATTTCGAGTCTTGTACTTCTGATGTTGAGTATTCCATAACCAAACTAAATTCATAACAATCAGTTGACACAAATCAGAAATGCCTGTGATTCAGAAAAGAAGAAATCGCGACTTGCCTCAAATCAACGAAAGAATTCGTTTCCCTACAATTCGTGTAATTGCCACAGATGGTGAACAACTGGGAATTATGGCTCCACACGAAGCACTGCAAATGGCACAAGAGAGAGAGCTAGATTTGGTGCTGTTGAGTGATAAGGCCGATCCGCCGGTTTGTCGGATTATGGACTATGGGAAATATAAGTTTGAGCAGGAGAAGAAAGCGCGGGAAGCGCGAAAAAAGCAACACACTGCTGATGTAAAAGAAGTGAAAATGCGCTATAAAATAGACGATCACGATTATCAGGTGCGTGTTAGACAAGCAATGCGATTTCTGAAGGATGGTGATAAAGTCAAAGCCACTGTGATGTTCCGGGGTCGGGAAATTCAACACAGTGACTTGGCAGATAAATTGCTCAAGCGCATGGCGACGGATTTAGCAGAGGTAGGAGAGGTGCAGCAAGCACCAAAGAGAGAAGGTAGAAATATGATGATGCTCATTTCTCCCAAAAAATAATTGCCGATCCGGAGTAATAAGTAATAAGTAATAAGTAATAAGTAGTACATATTTTGTCCGAAGAATTATGGTATTAAGCCTGTTCATCCATGAAGACAAAATTACTTTCCCCCTGCCCCCTGCCCCCTGCCCCTTGTCCTCTTCCCCCTGCCCCCTGCTCCGGTGCCCCTTGTCCTCTTCCGTCCCTTGTCCTCCATTTGCACAGTTTGATGAATTGTCGTGAGAATGATATAATTAGCAACCGGTTGCAATTGTGATTGAGTGAATTATCCTGCTCTATCTCCAGAACTTGACCCTGGTTCAATATTTCCCTTTGAACTGGATGATTTTCAACTACAGGCGATCGCTTCTTTAAATGCTGGACGCTCTGTAGTTGTATGCGCGCCCACGGGTTCGGGCAAAACGTTAATTGGTGAATACGCTATCTATCGTGCCCTTGCACGGGGTAAACGAGTATTTTATACCACACCCCTAAAAGCCCTGTCTAATCAGAAATTACGGGACTTTCGCGAACAATTTGGTTTTGATTATGTGGGATTACTAACTGGGGATGCCAGTATTAATCGTGATGCCCCCATTTTAGTCATGACCACAGAAATATTTCGGAATATGCTCTATGGTACCCCCATTGGGCAGGTTGGCACCTCCTTGGTAGATGTGGAGGCGGTGGTGCTAGATGAGTGCCACTATATGAATGACCGCCAACGGGGTACAGTTTGGGAAGAATCTATTATCTATTGTCCCCATAATATTCAATTAGTGGCTCTTTCTGCCACCGTTGCTAATAGTGATGAGTTAACCAATTGGTTAGTTCAAGTTCATGGCCCTACGGACTTAATTTACTCTAATTTTCGTCCCGTCCCCTTGGAATTTTACTTTGGCAATACTAAAGGGATATTTCCGCTGCTGAATAATAGTTTAAGTAAAATCAACCCCCGTCTGATTCAAAAACGGAAAAAGCGAAGAACTGGAGAAAAGGAAAAAGGTAGAGGTGGTAGGCCAGAGGCTCCTAGTATAGTTTATACCTTAAAACAGTTGCAGCAGCGAGATATGCTGCCAGCTATTTATTTTATATTTAGCCGCCGGGGATGTGATAAATCAGTGGAAGAAGTGGCAGAATTGTCCCTGGTGAATGAGCAAGAAGCACAGCAATTAAGGCAGCAAATTGATGAGTTTTTGACTCGTAACCCAGAAGCTGGGCGGGCTGGGCAAATTACACCCCTATACCGGGGTATAGCCGCACACCATGCGGGAATTTTACCTGCTTGGAAAGGGTTGGTAGAGGAATTATTTCAGCAGGGGTTGATTAAGGTAGTATTTGCTACCGAAACCCTGGCGGCGGGGATTAATATGCCCGCGCGGACAACGGTAATTTCTACCCTTTCTAAGCGTACAGATAATGGTCATCGACTGCTAAATGCCTCTGAATTCTTGCAAATGGCGGGTAGGGCAGGTAGAAGGGGGATGGATGAGCAGGGCCATGTAGTCACCTTACAAACGCCCTTTGAAGGGGCAAAGGAAGCTGCTTATCTGGCAACATCACAACCAGATCCCCTAGTTAGTCAGTTTACTTCTAGTTATGGGATGGTGCTGAACTTATTGCAAACCCACACCATAGAAGAAGCTAAGGAGTTAATAGAACGCAGTTTTGGTCAGTATTTAGCTAATTTACATCTACAACCCCACTATGACTACATTGCCGAGTTGCAGGAACAATTGGCAAATATTCAAGCACAGGTTGCTGCTGTTGATGAGTCAGAAATTGCTCGATATGAAAAATTACGGCAGCATTTAAAAGTAGAACAAAAGTTACTGAAAACCTTATACGAGCAGGCATACCAAGCCCGACACGAAGAACTATCAATGATGTTAAGTTTTGCTGTGTCCGGGACATTACTGAGTCTTAAAGGCAAAAATATTCCCGTTGCCACGCCAGTAACTGCCGTTTTGGTGGGTAAAACCCAAGGTTCTGGCCAATCCCCATATTTGGTTTGCTTGGGTAAAGATAATCGTTGGTATGTGGCGACAATTGCTGATGTGGTGGATTTGTATGCAGAAATGCCACGGATTGAAATTTCTGCCGATTTGTTACCACCAGCAGAAATGCAGTTGAAACCAGGGCAATCTCGTCGAGGGGATAAGCAAGCAGCAGAAATTGTCAGCAAAATTCCTACCATAGATGATTCATTACACGTAGCCCCGGAAGTAACAGAGCAACTTCATCGAGTCGCGAGCTTGCAAGAGCAACTCCAAGCCCATCCTCTATTTAAAACGGGTAATGTGGCTACTATTTTCCGCCGCAAAGCAAGAGCAGAGGAACTGGAAAAAGAAATCAAACATTTGCAGGCTCAAGTTGAGTTGCAATCCCAACGTCACTGGGAAGAGTTTTTGAATTTAATTACGATTTTGCAGCAGTTTGATTGTTTAGACCGACTAATTCCCACATATTTAGGGCAAATTGCTGCTGCGATTCGGGGAGAGAATGAATTGTGGCTGGGTTTGGTATTCGCCAGTGGAGAGGTGGATAATGTAGATCCCCAGCATTTAGCGGCTATAGTTGCGGCTTTAGTTACCGAAAGTCCCCGTCCCGATAGCTTTGTTCGGTTTGAGTTATCCAAAGAGGTGGACGGAATTTGGTCGAAGTTACAAAAGATTCGCCGTTCTGTGTTGAAGGTGCAATACAGACATGGGGTATCCTTACCTGTGGGATTGGAGAATAGATATTTGAATCTGATTTCCTTGGTGGAGCAGTGGGGATTGGGTATGGAATGGACGGAATTATGCGACCATACGAGCTTAGATGAAGGTGATGTGGTGAGGATTTTACGCCGGACTTTGGATTTATTATCGCAAATTCCCCACGTTCCCCATTTGTCAGATTCTTTACGTCGCAATGCCCGCCGTGCTACGCAGTTAATAGATAGGTTCCCAGTGAATGAAGTTTTGGAGTAGTTAAACTGACATTAGACTGACCGAAAAATAAGCTGGATACAAGCCCCCGGCTTTAGACATGGGGTAAATCGGTAAATCCAAAATAGACAACGGATAACGGATTATCTGTTTATCAAAATCCAAAATCGTTCGACTGAGCGCTCACGACGAAGTCCAAAATCCAAAATCCAAAATTGAATGACAGGGTGTGGAGCGGGGAATGATTATCAATACTTGGCTGCTTGTAGTACTTTACATAGTTTATTCACTCATTAGTCTGTTATTGTTCTTCTTCACTTCCGGTGGCTGGACTGGGTTTGTGTATTTGGTGGTGGGATCATTTGTGTATGGATTTGGTCTTTTGTTGTTATGTATGGGTGGAATTCACCGAAGCTTAACAAGCAAGAGAAATTCCGTGAGAGTAAGAGGTTTGTTAATCACAGCTCTGTTGGTGAGTCAGTTTGGTGTGTTGCTTCTCAATCGAGGGGACTGTGGGGATTCTCCTTGCCAAGGATATCTGTTTGTGGGTAAGCTTTTGGGAGATGAGTCTTTTTACAATCCATTCTTGGCTACTCTGGCTCAATTTTCCCTTTGTGTTTATCTAATTTTGTTAGCTGTCTTTGTGCTGTTAACTCTTGCTGAGTAACACTCCCCACACCCTAGGGCGTGTTTTCAAACCCTAAAATCTGGACGCGTAAAGAAACAGACCATTTATCAATCTTCAAAGCTAGAGAAAACAATACTTTTAACTCTTAACTCTTAATATCGTTTCACATTGAAGATGCATATTATTGATGGAAACACGTTGCTCCCAATTCACAGAATGTTTATAACACATACATTCTTGGTCAGGGCACGGCATCGGTCAATACTTTAAGATATAAAATTATTTTACGGGTGCCGTGCCCCTACCCATCTGTCCCATTCTTTTTTCAAAATGGTGTAAGTTTCGTACTAATAGTGCCAATATTACTTGTGACCGTCTAGATTCTATGCAGCCTCATTGTAAATTGATATAACTCTTAACTCTTAACTCTTAACTCTTAACTCTTAACTCTTAACTCTTAACTCTTAACTCTTAACTCTTAACTCTTAACTT
>JASJCX010000113.1 GCA_030065255.1 Calothrix sp. MO_167.B42
ACACTTGGAAGTGCTCGTTATCTTTCTGAAAACTGGAGGGACTTGCAGCGGAAATTTGGCAATAAGGATTTTGGAATTGGATTATTGTTTCGGAATCAAGATGCTGATGGGGAGTCGGTAGGACAGCCTGAAATTTTTTATGAAAATTATACTTAACTAATTACCTTATACTTCCTTAAATGTGATGAACCACTAGATAATTTTTGACAATACTTTCGCCCTCAACTGTAAACATCTCTACGATGGCCAACCTTATGAATAGTTATAATCTGCATTTGAGTATCAAATGAGTAAATAACTCGGTAATCGCCAACTCTAAGTTTGAAAAGTCCGCTCAAATCCGCACTTAAAGCTTGAGGAGTTACATCATCAAAATTTTCGGACAGCCAACGAATTTTTTTCAGGATACGTTCTTGAATAATTGATGTCAGCTCTGACAAACTATCTATTCCTGTCGGGGTAAATTCAACGTTGTAACTCACTACCAAGTCAGTCCAAGTTTTCTTGCCACTTCTTCAGCCGAAACTCCTCGCTCTCCAGCTTGAGTCGCTTTCAAAGAAGCTATCAATTGTTGCTTCACTTCTGGTTTTAGTTCTTTGCCTTCATCAGGGTCAGTTAATAGAGCTTGAAGCGTTTCAGCAACAGTTTCCTGGATCAAAAGCTTAAGCTCTTCCACCGTTAAATCCTTGACTTGCATATATCATGGGAAAGTAATGGACTCCTTTATTATGACACCATCGGAAGCGATCGCAGGTAAAGTACTTCCTACCAAAATACTCCTTAGAGCAGACAAAAGTTTGCTACCATTAACGCAGTGAAAACGAATGCACTTATGACACTAACAATTGTGCCTGAATCTGCTCCCTTACAAGCAAATGAAGATGGTGTATTTCTCGTTGGGAAAACCCGTGTAACCTTGGATACTGTGGTTGCAGTCTTTAATCAAGGCACAACAGCAGAAGAAATCGTTTACCGCTATCCATCGCTGAATCTAGCTGATGTTTATGCCACGATCGCTTTTTACCTCAAACACCAATCGGAAGTAGAAGCTTACTTGCAGCAAAGACGGCAGCAATCGCAAGAGATTCGGGCAATGAATCAAACGAAATTCAATCCCCAAGACTTGCATAATCGCTTACTTGCCCGTAAAAGCGAGCAAGAAGCATGTTGAAATTTCTGGCTGATGAGAATTTCGATAATACGATCATCCGAGGATTGTTCCGCCGTAACCCAACACTTGACATTGTTCGTGTGCAAGATGTTGGACTGTCAGGCAAAGATGATCCAACCGTTTTGGAGTGGGCTGCACAAGAAGGGCGCGTTCTACTCACTCATGATGTCGCTACAATTACTCGCTATGCCTATGATCGAGTCAGGGATGGTCAGTCCATGCCAGGAGTAATCGAAATTAGCACAGACGCTCCAATCGGGCAAGTGATTGAAGATGTTCTTTTATTGGTAGAGTGTAGCCAGCAGGGAGAGTTGGAAGGTCAAGTTTATTATCTCCCATGGTGATATGGTATTATATCACTTTTTACGTATTTATATTTACAAAAACTGGGCTTGCTAATTAAATAGCCAGAAAACAATTATACTTAACTACTTTTCTTTTGCTTCCTTAACTGCTTTTGCTTCCTTAACTGCGATGAACTACTAGGTAATATTTGACAATACTTTCACCCTCAACTGTAGACATCTCTACGATGCCCAACCTTATGGATAGTTATAATCTGCATTTCAGTATCAAATGAGTAAATAACTCGGTAATCGCCAAAGATAGCAAAAATATCGAATTCATTCGATCAAACAATAATAACCCTTGTTTGAGCTTGAGATTCTGGCTTAAGTTTGGGAATGACGCGAATTTCCACATCACTGCCCAGAGCATTCAAGAATTTAAATAGTCGTTCGGTGGAAAAGCCTGAGAGTTTTCCATTTAACAGAGCAGAGATTTTAGGTTGGTCAATCCCAAGGATATTTGCTGCTTCAGTTTGAGTCAAGCTCTTAGCATCAATTAAGTTACTGATTTGTCGGACAAGTTCCGCTTTAACCAGTAATTCACTAGGATTTGCAAGTCCCATATCTGCAAAGACATTACCGCTACTAGATCGAACCTTAATTTCTTCACTCATCCTTTTTATCCTCTAAATGCTGTTTGTAGTATTGATCGTAATGTTCTTTAGCACGCTTCCGCGTCTCAATAAGTTCAATATCTTGCTTGGGGGTCGCAATTCCATGCTTAGACTTCTTCTGAAAAACGTGTAGCACGTAGACAACCCCGCCAAATTTAACCGTGTAAACTGCTCGGTATGTATCTCCATCAAAGTCTTGAATAGCCTCTAGAACTGATGCTCCCTTAAAGCCCTTGAGTGGCTTCACATTTGAATGTTTCTCACTACATTGCGCTCGATAAAGCGCATACCCTACAACTTGTTGAACATCTTCAGGGAAATCTTTCAAGTCATCAAGGGAACTGGCAATCCATTCGACTGGTTTCGGAGTTGGATTCATAAGTTTAATTATGCTAATTCTGGCATAAGTTGTCAAGTTGGGAATACCAGACTAGGCACTGTATAACGGGAACTTTAAACATCTTTGAGAAAAGCGATAAGCGAAGCTTTACGCCAAAGGCGTATCGCTAATTTTGATTTAGGGAAAAATTAGGTAATGTTTGAGAAAATCAAATAAACTTTAGCAGAGAAAAATCAATAGATTTGCTCCCATCTGGCAAATCAGAACCCCCTCATTTAAGGAAAAGCCAGGGAAAAACTACACCTATCCTGGCAAATCCCTACTATATAAGCAATTGCAAAACTTATTTCCATATAACTGCTGTGGGGCCATTGTCCGCCAAGCAGGGCGTAAATTTCTAGAGGTTTAGCAGAAATAGTCACGCCTATTTCATAATGTTTACCAGTAAAGGCGGTATATCTGCGAACAGCCTCTTCATAGAAGGGACTTTTACTGTAATTTTTATGGGTTAAATCTATGGCAAATAGACCATAAAAATAGCGAGGTATACTCTGGATAGTTTCCACCAGTTGACCAAGATTTCTGGCTAAAATTGCATTGCGGGGTACTTCTGTTCCCCAAGCGGTGTCTAATGCCCAGGATGCACAGGTAAGGTGAGAACCCCCGCAAATACCACATATGCGAGGTGTAGCAATTAGTCCTGCTTGTGGGTCCTTTCCCCGTAAAATAACTTCAAATCCCCGGAAGAGTTCCGCTTGAGTCCAAGCATTAATTACATGCCCATCTTCAATATCTACTCGAACATCTAAATCCCCTTCTACCCTACCAACCGGCGAAATATCTAGTGTTTGAATTGCCATGATTATTTGTTAAGTGTGCTTTCTCAGTGGAAAATGTTGTAGGAACACAACACCTTCTTGATATCAAATCCGCTTGTGGGGCTTACCATATTGTCGTCACCTCACCCCGTCCTGTCGGACACCCCTCTCCTTAGTAAGGAGAGGGGAAGGGGGTGAGGTTTTTGCGGTAACTAATCATCCGGATTTCATATGATTAGAAGGTGCTGGAAAAAAGCATTTATTTTGCTGTGTTACCAAACTTAAGGGACTGACAGCATATTTCATCTTCATGAAGTACATTTAGACGGGACATGTCGGTTAGGACAATATTACTCCACTCAATAACTGTCAACTGTCAACTGTCAACCGTCAACTATTAAACAGTGAAAAACTCTTCATCTGTCCAATCAGGAGCAGTATCCTTTGCTACTACAGTCAGTAAAGCATAGTCCTTCTTGTTTGCTCCCGTGGGTAAATCCTTAGGAGCGCCCAACAGAGTTTGGGTTTTAAACACAGTTCCTGGTTTGAGGTCATAGAAAGGAAATTCTGGTTCCGTACAACCAAGACATGGCATACCAGCCCGGGTTTTAGAAGAAACCCGATTCCATAATATCCGGTTACAAGAAGAATGGGTCATAGGTCCGCGACAACCCAAATCATAAAACAGACATCCCGTGCGATCGCCAAATTGCTGGGTAGATGCTCGGTAAGCAAAATGGTCGTTACGGGTACAGCCTGTTTGCGTAAAAGTACTGAAAAAAGTTTTAGGACGATGTAATTCGTCTAAGGCAATATCTCCAATGCGTCCAGTGGCGATGGCTACTAGTACTTGGGAAATCCAGTCGGGATGGGCAGGACATCCGGGAATATTAATCACTGGTAATCCCCCTGGGGAAACGAAATCTTTCCCTAGAAAACCCCCTTCTTGACGCTTGAGGAATTGTAAACCTTGGGATTCGCTGGGGTTGGGTTCCATGGCTGGTATTCCTCCCCAAGAAGCACAATCACCCACGGCAACGATAAATTTAGCCACCTTAACCAAGTCTGTTAACCATTCTTTCATGGGACGATGGGCAAATCGATTCCATTCCCCAGTACCATCAGGGGCATTGACTACCGTACCTTCAAATACGAGAATATCCAGGGGAGTTTTCCCGGAAACACAGTCCCATAGCAGTGCTTGTAAATTATCCCCTAATTCGACTCCCAAGGATGGATGCCAAAGTAAATTGAAGCCGAAGTCAGCCAGTAAATCGCAAGCTGTAGGTTCTTCGGCGTTGAGAAACGACATGGTGTCCCCGGAACAGGCACCACCTTGTAACCATAATATGTTAGTCATTCAATTTTAGATGTTGAAAAACAAATAGTCCGTTATCCGTTATCCGTTGTCTATTTTGGATTTACCGATTGTGGATTGTGGATTGATTTACGTTGCAGAGCTTCATTCAATTTTTAATTTTTAGTTCTTTTATCATATGCATTTTTTATATAATTTTCTATAAGTTAAATAAAAATAAAAAAATGTCGCTGCCATTACTTTTAAAATAGAATAAAAAGTTATTAAATAACATTATCTTTAGCCCGATTTTCATACAATTACCGCCCCGATACAAGAGGGAAATGGCTCAATAATTCTTAGTATTTACTTATTGATATCTCATAAAATTATTCATAATTTTGCCAAAAATACTTAAGCAATAACTCTTATTTTCTGACCGAGATAAGCAGGAGAATGGCATTTTTTCCCTGCTGTGGAGTATAGCAAAACAAGGTTTAAAGCCACTTCCCTTCTTCCCTGTACTCCCCTAATCTCTTCCCCTCTGTTCCTCTGCCTCTGTCCACTGGAACTATTGGTGATTAAGCAAATGAAAATACTCGCAACAATACACAATCATTAAACAATGACTACCTTGATTAGATGTATATTTATTTATCTAGATAAAAATATTGAGTATGTAGTTCCTTTAAAGATATTGTAAATACTTGTCTTTTTGACCTAGAATTTTATTAATTGATTGTTTTATATTAAATATGGCTTGTACATGAGCAATCATGGGTATTAGTTAGCATACCTAACAAAAAAACAGAAGATTATCTTGTTAATTTTCAGCACTTTGATGTTTCGTCAATTAGCAGCTATGCATTTATATGCTGTTGTTGATTCTTGCATGGGAAGGGTTTAGTTAACAATTATCATGTAATCGAGTTAATGGTGTGAAAGGAGTGCTAGAGGCGGGATTAGGGAACACAAATGAACCAATATGCACAGCTATCAAAGTAGTTTTGAGGCTGGCGGGATGAGAAATTAAGCCAATGTTCCCTTAGCATCTACCAAACGGTGTGTATAGCCCTGGATGAGACGCTTAACAGTGTTTCTATTAATTCTGATGGGCATTTTAATAAATTACCTTACTCACCTTAAGGAAGAGAGTGATGACATCCCCTAGCATTACAGATGCAGCAGTAACAGCTACAATTGCAGCCATTGCATCGGAATCAGCACAAACGGAAGAAAAAATTCAAATGCTAATCGAAATGGCACAAGGGTTTCAGAAACAGCCTAAAAGCGCCAAGGATTTGCGGAATGCAGTGTCCCTGTATTACCGAGCTTATGATATGAGTGGTGAGGATTATCCCTTACTCAAAGCTCGTTCTCAAATGGGCATGGCAAGTGCTTTGCAGGCGATTCCCGATGTGGGTAGTGACTTACTGCTACAAGCAAAAGTTGGTTATGAAGAGGCTCTACCGGTTTTACAACAATTGGCTTCTCCAGAGGAAGTAGCCGAAGCAAAAATGAATTTGGGGTTGGTATTACAGTCCTTAGTACCCTTCCATTTAGCACGGATTACTGACAGCATTCAAGCTTACCAGGAGGCTTTACAGATATTTACCTGGGAGCGGTATCCCCAAGAATACGCTATCCTACACAATAACATTGCGATCGCTTACCTTTCTATGCCCATGACTGGCGAGCAGCAATATTTACGACAAAGATTAGCTGTGCAGGCTTTTGAGGAGGCGTTGCAACACATTAATTTAATAGATTGTCCCCAGGAATATGCAATGTTACAGAACAATCTGGGTAATACATTGCAATGTTTAGCTTCAGCCCATTCTTTGGATAATCTAGTAAGAGCGATTGCAGCCTATGATGAAGCCTTGAAGGTGCGTAATCTGCAAAATACACCCCTAGACTACGCTAATACAATTGCTAATAAAGCTAATGCCTTATTTAATTTACCAGATGATGTAGAAAAACCAGAAATGGGAAATGCTCAAAATTTGAGAAAAACACGCATTTATTATCAACAGGCATGGACAATTTTTACCAACTATAAACAGATAGAACAAGCAGAAATTATTGCCCAAGCACTGCAAAAAGTCGATCAACAAATTATGAACACGGATTAAATGAATGACGCTGATTACACGGATAGTTGATAACCTAACAATTAATCGTCAACTGTCAACTGTCAACTGTCAACTATCAACTCTTAACTCTTAATTTTACTATGGCTGATACACTCACAAATTTTGTCTTTGGTGACATTAATCTCACGACTGGAATCGTATGGTTATTAATTGCGATCATTATATCAATGATTGGTGGTGCAATTAGTGGCATGATTATCGCCGGAGGAGAAATCGGGTATCAATTATCTGCCATGTTAGGCGGTTTATTGGCACCGGCTGGTGTAATTCCTGCCATCATATTAGGTCTATTTATTCTCAGCTTTTTTGGCATGCAATAGGAGGATTTATGTTTGAAATTGGGTGGTTTTCCGCTAAATTATTCTTGAAAGGTAAACTATTACGTGACCCCGTAGATTTTGCCTTAAAGGTTACTATTGCTAGTACTGCCAGTTTATTATTACTAGTATCCCTAGCATCACTTAAATTACCATTGTGCATTCCCATTACTATTTCTAGCTTGGTGGCAGGGGCAATTATGCCGTTTCTCTTAAAAGACTTCAAAATGAAGTAATCTGTGACTTCACTTTATTCTTATTTAGGAAAGCAGATTAAATAATATGCTCTCTCTATAATTGAACGTCACCACCGCTTTTTATATAGTAAAAGTCTTTCCCTCTCCTTAATAAGAAGAGGGATGTTCGATAGGACAGGGTGAGGCGCGTGTATTTTATTTTATCTTCAATTCTTAATAAAGGTAAAAAAATATATTTGTTGTAAATGACTATACTATCATCAAAGTCATAAATACAGTAAATATGATTTACCTTTTATTTCTGTGTAAGTGGTAGTGGTTGGCGAATTGTCGCAAACGTTAACCACAAACCACAAAACATAAGTACTAACTAATGACCAATCTAGAAGAATTAGTACAAAATATAGAACACTTAGAAACAATTATTGCCCAATGGGATGGGAAACAACGGGATGTAGTCTCCGAACTACAAATGGCGATTAAATCATTGCATAGCCATGCTTTTACCCATTTTATAGAAAATATTAAACCAGAATCAATATCGTCATTACTGCATAGGGATGTTGATACAATGGTATATAAACTACTACTGGATAAAAAAATCATAGAAGCTCCAAAAGAACCTCTAATTCAACGTTTACAGCAAGTTTTAGATCAGATTAGACCTTATATTAAGAAATATAATAAAAATCTGGAACTAGTAGCATTTAAACCGCCAGATACCCTAGAAATTAGTTTAGGGGATAATGCCAATCATGATACATCTGTAAATTTAAATTTATTGGCAAAAATTAAAACATCCATTCAATATTATTGTCCGGAAATCATTAAAATTACTACTGTAAAATGAGCCGTGTCTAGTTGCCAAACTTCCGATTTTTTTAACAATTGGGGTTATAACTTTTTGCTTTGCCATAGTCTTTCCCCGGGGGTTGATAATTTAAGACTATTGCAATCCTAAATCATTTGTGTGTGAGAAGTTAGATCCCCGACTTTTCTGTAAAAGTCGGGGATCTGGGCCTCTCGGGGATCTAACTTTTCACGTTGGCATAGCCTGCCTGTAGGGCTTATGATTTAGGATTGCTATATTTCTCCCCGGTGAATTGGGGGTTGGGGGGCTATTCATATTAATGAGCAACGCCGAATTTCTTTTCATCAGAATGTATTAATTGATTCTGGGATCAGCTATTAAATTTTGCTAATTTGTGGTATCATAATTATCCCATTTTATAAAGATTAATACTGGTTTCTAAGGAAGAATAATCTTATGTCTGCTAACCGACTAACAGACCCTTGCTTAAAATGGTTAATGTTAACTGCCGTGGTGTTTAATTTTTCCTCCACAGTATATTTGTTATCATTTTCTCATACAGAAAAATTATCAACAAAAGAAAACATACAGCAAAAAAATCAACTCACCAGTACGACAGCAACATTATTTCTGGGGTTAGCAGTCATCATTCATGCTTACTATGCAGTAAAGAGCGCGAAATTCACATCAAAAGGTAACAAGGCTGCCAGGAAAAATATGCATATAGCTATGAAAAACGCCCGGCTAACTCAAGAAAAGCTAATAGCAGAACGCTTGCATCATGCTATAACTCAACTTGGTGCGGATAATATTGTCACCAGAACAGGAGCAATTTATATCTTAGAAAGGGTAGCCCAGGATTCACAGCAAGAATACTCCACTGTGATGGAAATAATCACTGCTTTTATCCGCGAACGTGCTGCTATTAATTCCCACAAGTATATCAAGCAAGAATTCGCTAAATTACCTATTGATATTCAAGCGGCTTTGAAGGTAATTGGTAGACGCAATGTAGAGCTAGATTCCCCACAAGAAAAATTAGATTTACGGGATATAGATATTAGGAAAGCCGATTTAAGACAAGCAAACTTTCAGAAAATTGATTTACGTTCATCTAATCTTGCCGGTGCAGATATGACTGGTTCTGTGCTAGTAGAAGCAGATATGGAAAACAGCATACTCTCTGGAATCAACCTAGAGCAAGCCAATTTACAATCTGCCAATTTTCATAAAGCTAATCTTTGTGCAGCAAACCTCAATCGAGCTTTGGTTAAGGAAGCTAATTTGCAACAAGCAAATCTTGCTGGAGCGAGTTTGTGTGGTGCTAATTTTACTGGTGCTAATTTTTATAAAGCTAATTTACAACAAGCAAATCTCCAATTCGCTAACTTATCAGGGGCGAAATTATTTCTGGTTAATTTACAGTCAGCCAATTTGAGTAAGGCTACATTAAAAGCTACAGGTTTAATTGGAGCGAATCTCAAACAAGCAAAACTCAGTGGAGCGAATCTACAGCAAGGGAATTTGAATGCAGCTAGGTTAGAACAGGCTGAGATGTTTTTTGCCAATTTACATGGTGCAAGCCTGGCGGAAGCTAACCTTTATGGTGCTAACTTGATGGGAGCCAATTTACAACAGGCAAATTGCCATGAAGCTAATCTCTGTGGTGTTAACCTCACGGGGGCTAATTTATGGAGAACGGAATTATCCGATATTCAAATAGACAAGGCAATGATTGCAGGGGCTAAAAATCTGCAAGTTCAGCAGACAAGAGATTACGCTGATAGTTTATCGGGAAATGAGAAGTTTTCAGGCAATTGGCGATAGTGCTACGCGCAAGTAATAAGTAATAAATGATGGGATGGAATTTGATGTATTAAAATCTCAAACTCTCAAACTCCTTCTTTTCTCTGCGTCTCTGCGCCTCTGCGTGATATAGATTATCCCGCAATGTGCAAAGGGAAAAAGACTAAAGTATAAAGGGCTACTGAAGAGACCCCCCAACGGCACACACGACGCGAAAACCAACAAGGCTGACGATACTGACGCGCACCATCGCCCTATCATCGAGGTAGCGGTACGCCGAGCGGCAGCCCCGAGGAGTGAAGAGCCAGGAACCACCCCGCAGCACTGCCTTGCCAGTCTTTTGAGAAAGATTATCATCCCCATTTTTCAACCAAGGAGTACCATCTGTGGGAGCATTCTCATAGTTATCATGCCAATCATCAAGACACCATTCCCAAACATTCCCGTGCATATCAGATAGCCCAAAGGCATTAGCTGCGTCAAAGCAGCCCACAGGCGTTGTTTCATTACGGTAAATCCCTTTGGAACCATTGCCATAGGAACCATATTTGTTGTCTGTACCGTCATAATTAGCTAAATCAGTGGTGATAGTCTCCCCAAAATGAAAGGGTGTTTTTGTACCAGCGCGACAAGCATATTCCCATTCTGCTTCGCTAGGGAGGCGGTACTGTCTTTTAGTGTATTTAGAGAGGCGTGAGCAAAACTCAACGGCATCGTACCAGGAAACCCTCTCTACAGGAAGGTTATCACCTTTAAATCTCGATGGATCTGGTTTTAGATCATGATTAACCCGGAGATGCTGCATATTCGCTACTGCTCGCCATTGTTCCTGTGTCACTGGATACCTACCCATGAAGAAGGATGGAACTGTTACTTGGTGTTGGGGACGTTCCGAGTCGTTGCTACCTTCCTCATCTTCTGGTGCGCCCATTGTAAAGGTACCGTTTGGAATCAGCACCATGTCTATTGAAACTCCATCGCCCAAGTTCTCAACAAAATATTGTGCTTCCCCTTGTTCGTATTGAATGACTGTTTGTGTCATTGATTCCTACCTAATACCAATTCAAATAATGTTTGCAACATATAAATTCTTCGTAAGGGCACGGCACCAGTAAGATACTTTTATATATTGAAATATTGTGGATGCCGTGCCCCTACCCATCTGTCGCATTCTTTTTTCAAAATGGTATAACTTTTGAAAAAAAATTTTTAGATCGCTCCGCTCAATAAGGGAAAAAGTGTAAAGGAGAAAAGGCTAAAGTATAAAGAGCTACTTTAAAGTCCTCTCAACGGCGCAGACAACCCGAAAACCAAAATTGTCGTTGATGAGGGAGCGCCCCGCCCCAAAGTAATTGACGCGGTACGCCGAGCGGCAGTAGTTAAGATAGTTGCGCCAGGAGCCGCCCCGCAGCACTGCCCTGCCAGATTTTTGAGCAAGATTATCATCATCAAACCAAGGACTGCCATCTGTGGGCGCATCTTTATAGTTATCATGCCAATCATCAAGACACCATTCCCAAACGTTCCCGTGCATATCATATAGCCCAAAGGCATTAGCTGCGTCAAAACTGCCCACGGGTGTTGTTTCTACAGGGTATTCTCCTTTGGGACCAGCACCATAAGTATAGTCAGCGTTATAGTTTGCTAGTTCAGATGTAATTGTCTCGCCAAAGTGAAATGGTGTAGTTGTAGCTGCGCGACAAGCATATTCCCATTGTGCTTCACTAGGGAGGCGATATTCTTTTCCTGTCTGTTTCGATAATCTGGCACAAAATTCTACTGCATTGTACCAAGAAACTGAGTCTACAGGACAGCGATCGCTCTCTTGGCGGTCTTTAAAGTAGCTAGGATTGGGTTCAAGGTCGCGTTCAACTTTCAAATCTTCACGAGATGCGATCGCTCACCACTGCTCCTGTGTCACTGGATATTTGCCCATGAAGAAGGATTGAACTGTTACTTGGTGCTGGGGGCGTTCCGAGTCTCTGCTACCTTTTTCATTCTTGGGAGCGCCCATTGTAAAAGTACCACCGGGAATCTGTACCATCTCTAGTTCAATTCCATTGCCCAAATCTTCGGTAAAATACTGATTTTGTCGGCGATGGTGATTAATTATCCATTCACCTTTTTGCCTTTCAATGGTGGCGACTTCAAATTCAAAAGGTTTTAGCTTAATACCAACAGGTGTTTCAGTCTCTTCTTCAAAAGATTCAGTCTCTTCTTCAACAGATATAGTTGGTATTCTAAATTTAAGGGTTTGTATTGGGGGGAAGTCTTTAAGTACTTCTATTTGAGACTTTTGTTCTAATGGTTTGGGGAAAGCAGCATCATCTTCTGATGCACTGGGAAAATTCTGCTCCAATCGTTCTGCAAAAGCAGCATATTCCCTACCCAAACGCTTCAAAATCTTTACCGCCACCTCTGCAAACGGTTTCACCAGTTCCTTGTCAGCTGCTTCTGGTGTTGTCAACAGCGCCACAAAATCTTGCAAAGACTTACCTAACTCTGCTGCTACATACCGAGAAACTGCATCAAACACATCTGCCGAATCTTTTACTGGTGCGCCTTCCAGCAACATACCCCGTATTTCATCATCCATAAAATCATACTGCACCGTATCGGGTAAGGTATCTGCTGCAATCGTTGTTAAAGGTTTCAACAAGCCTCCCAAAAATACTTCCGCAACATGAACTTGGCGAGATTTGGGTAATAAGGTTTCTTGAATTAACCGCACTACAGGTAAATTAATTACTGGTGCTGCTGCGAGTAATCCTGCTAACTTCCGCCCCATTGGTGAAGCAGTCATACGGAAGCGATGTACTCGCTCTTGGGGATTAACTTGAGGAGTAGTAGTTTGGGGTTGTTTGCTGGGATTAACTTTTACTGCTGAAGATAAAACAAACCCGGAGGCTACTGCATCGCTTTTCCCTCCTACCATCTGACTCCAAGGCAAAGCTGTATGTGGTTCTAATGTGAAAACAGGAACTTTGATGCCGGTATCTAAATTAATATCTTTCCACAGCAACTGTTTTTTGACTAATAAATGTTTGTTAGCTACCCCTGGTGTGAAACTTCCTAAACTAACCGCAGCACCCAAACCCAAACCCGTTTTTAACCACAACCAATCAGGTAACATCTGAATAATCGCCACTGGTTGAGTGTTTGTCCAATCTTTTAACACTTGGGTGATAGCACCATTACGCCACATAGCTGCAACGCAATCACTTACTAGCAAAATTAAACGACGACGGTTAGGATATAAAATTTCACGGTGGCTTGCAAGGCGTTGCTGGCGTGCGTTTTTCCCAATTCCTGGACGGATATAAATTTGTTCGTTTTCGTCGGTTACTAATCCCCAAGCCCGTACATCCCGAAACACACCATAATTTTCTAGTAATCGTTTTAATTCCCAAATTGTATGTCGCCAAATCAGCATTGATTTGCTTTCATCAACCACTAAAGCCACATCTAACCAAGGCTCTGGTTCGGGTTTTAGTATGGGAATACAAATTCCTGACGCGGCATTACGCTCTACTGTGACTGTCTCATCTAATACAGTTTTCCTCCCAGATTTCACCCAACGCATTAAAGGTTTTAACACCTGCGCCAATGTTAAAGGCTCTCGTAGGGAAGATGCATCTGGTACGCGCAAGGGAAGGACTTTATTGTTAGAGGAGGTTTGCAGTTTTTCTTCAGTTTTGGGGGAAATTTGTGCTGAAGGAGATTTAGTAAAAGTTTGGGTATTTGTAGGGGTAGGATTTAATTCTTTTGAGGCGTTTTTGGCAGTATAACTTAATTTTTCTGAGGTATTTGATTGATTTCCCCATTGTGAAATTGTATCGTTTTGTGTGGTTCTAATTTCTTGACGTTTCTGAGAAAACCAAATGATATCGGCGATTTCTTCCCCGGTTAGTTCTAAATCTGTTCCTAAAACTGCAATCAGTTGATTAAATTGGTTGTTGGTTGCAGATGATTCATGAGTCATAGGGAATTAAATCAGGATTAATCATTGGGAGCATGCCAGATATTGAAATTTGTAGTGCGGGCAGCGTTCGACTGAGCTCATGCCGAAGTCTTACCCGCTTTTTACTACGCAAAAATCTTTTCCTCTCCTTAATAAGGCTCATGTGTACACACAAGTAATAAAATTTAGCCAAGCTTTCATCGAAACGCCCCCTAACCCCCAATCTTGGGGGAACAAGAGTTCTCAAAGTCCCCCAGAATTGGGGGATTTAGGGGGCTGAATAGGCTCAAACGCACACAGGTAAGATTTGTGTGTACATACGAGCCTTAATAAGGAGAGGGATATCCGGTAGGACAGGGTGAGGTTTTTGTATTCTTGTACAAATCGCGAGGCTCAGATCCCCGACTTTTTGGAAAAGTCGGGGATCTTTTTGTGGGATCTTGTTGTTCTCTAATCATTACTAGTTAAACTTTTTAATAAAATCTCTTTTACCGATTCTTTATCCGCTTCTGATTCTGGACAAACATCACGAGTCAATAAATAAATTGTATTCAATAATTGGTCTGTAGCCCGTTCGGTATTTTTATCTTTATCTGACAAAAAATCATTAATTAATCCATCAATTTTCCCTTCAGCATCTTGAAAAAGCTGTTCCTCATCTTGAAAATGAGCTTTGACAATTGCTTTGAGTGCTTCTGATTGGGGATTAGGCATTTTTATCCTGATGCATCGCCGTTTAAAAGCTGGAGGAAAATCTCTTTCTCCATTACTAGTCATAACAATAATCGGGAAAGAATAACAGCGTACTCTTCCTCCTTGAACTACAACATCAATATCCCTATCTTGAGTTTCAACTGTAAACTCACCCTTATCAACAGAATTATCCTTCTCTACGGATTTTGCTCGTCTCACCAATTCTGGAATCAGGAATTCTCCCTCTTCAAAAATATTTAATAAATCATTAGGAAGATTAATATCACTTTTATCAATTTCATCAATTAGCAAAACCCTTGGCAAAACAGAAGGTAAAAAAGCTGTTCCTAAAGCACCCAATGTAATATACTTACCAATATCCTGCTTCTCATTTTGTTGAACATCCTGCAATCGTGCGATCGCATCATAACGGTAAAGCCCTTCTTGCAAAGTGGAACGAGCAGTAATCGCCCAAGATAATACTGGCCCTAAGTTTAACTCATGTGCGATCGCATAAGCTAGAGATGTCTTACCGGAACCAGGTTTACCCGTAACCAATAATGGTCTACGTAAATAAATCGCAGCATTCACAGCATTAATTACATCAATCGCCTGGGGAGAAATACGGAAATTTTCACCCCTGATTCTATTCTTATCATTTTCATCCACCAATTTCATCAACTTATCCCAACGTTTATCATCAGGAATATCTTCGTGCTTACCAAAACGTCGCCAAGGTGGAGGTTCGAGTTTTTTTAATTTCTCTTCCACCCCTTCCAATTGTGTGCCATTTCCATGAAAAAAGTGCCAATCTGTCATAATTATCTAGTACTTTGTCCCATTAGTTTTGATGGATAAATTGAATATCTCTATTTCTCTTTCTCTGCGCTCTCTGCGCCTGGAGCGGTTCATTATCCAACCCATAATATTATTTTATGAGACAGACCACTAATTTTTACATACCTGTTTCTATTAGAGATTGATTTTGTAGCATCAAATTAAAAGGTATTCGATGGGGATTATCGCATAAAAATCCTAAATGATAACCCAAATATTTTTCTTTATCCCGTTTTGAGTGAGCTACCTTGCGAAGTTTCCACACCGATTCAATCCTAATTAATTCACTTTTAAAAAAATCAATATTTAATAACTTATCAAACTCTTGTTCCACATTAGGTAAATCACATCTTGTCCACAAAAATATTGGCACTCCTCCTCTGAAAATGGCAATAAATAAATCTTCTTTGTCTAAGTTATGTTCAGGTAAACAACAAGTAATTTTAACTCCAAATTTTTCTTCTATTTCCAATTCTGCCTCTATCTCTTCCCAATTACAATCATCAATTTTAGCAATATGGTAAACTTTAGTTTGTATATCTCCCTGGGAAATACTGTTTTTTATCCAGCGATTAAATTGCTCCCATTTCAAACATAGTCTGTTAAAATATTCACCATCATTACTAATAAAGCGGTCAAGGGAACGTACTAACAGTCTATATTCACTACCAAAAGGTCTTTTTCTATCAAAATCAATTGGTACATCTTTTAAATCTATATTGATATCTATAAATTGTAAAGGTAAAAATACTTCAATTGTTAAATTATAGCCTCTAGACAGATATTCTCTTTTAGCAATACTTATAAATTGATAAATTGTATCTACAATATCTGACAAAGAACACTCAATATAAGGTGAATCACTATTGAGTTCTAGCTTAATCCGTTCTATATTATTATCATTAGGTACATAATTGGGAATTAATTCAGCTTGTAGATAAAATGTATCCGTACTACTGGGATTAGCTGTAACTAGTAGATAAGAATTAACCTTAGTCAGAGTAGATGATTTCCTCTCTTCATAGGTTGGTAGATTAATATTCAGTTCTCTGGCTAAAGTTTCTACCCAGTTCTTTAATTTATGTCGGACATCTTGAGATACTTCTGGTTCTTTACTTAAACGCTCGGCGAATTCAATAATACTGGGAACGTCTCTATCATTTGTATAATTGTTTTCTAAAAGTATAGTTTTGAATATCCCTAAATTTCTCGGATTAATTAGTTCTGGAAAACTACCAAATACATCCTGTATTTTGGAAGAATTTTCTAGGGCTATCTTACATATATTCGTCAAAATGCGTAAATCAATATCCGTAATTATTAACCATAAATTATTCAATTGATTACTTGCAATAGAACCAATATGTGGCTCAATACCAGCAAAATGTAAAATGCTGGGAAATAAATTATTTTTGATTTTTTTTAATAATTCATTTTCAGGCTTTTCGTTACATAAAACTTCAACTAACTGCTGTAATTTACCTTGTGACTTAGCCCATCGAAGTAAATAGAAAACTATCTGATCGAGGTTCTTTCCCTCAACTATGACATCTAAATTTTCATTTAACTCATAATCGACTAATTTTTGTAAGTCAAATTCGTCAAAATATTTGATTATGACTTTGTGTAATTCCTTAATATTACTCATCGCTTTCTAGTCACAATGCTTAAATTTGCTTATGGTTCGGGAGGATTAATCAAAGCAATTATCAAGGTATAAAGAATTAACAAATAGAACCATAAAAATGATATATTATTTTCATAGTGAATCACCCAACGCAGGGGATTGACTCCTCCTCAAGGCTTTAGGGCAAGTAGCCTCCGTAAGATTATCCAGTGTAAATACCTGTCCTTCCTAGTAGTCCTTTTCATTAGCTTTGACGAGTCACGGGTGTTTAGATCCCCGACTTCTATCCTAGGAATTGCTGTAAGTGTGCGGATATTGATTTAGAAGTCGGGGATCTTTTACCCAGCCATCAAAACTAATGCAATGAACTACTACTAGTAGTCTTTTTCATTAGTTTTGATTGGTATTTCCCAGTCGTCTTTAGACGACTTTAGCTATTAGACTGGGGTTTTCAACCCCAGGCGGGTGTGATGGGAACCCCATCATATCTAATGCAACAGACTACTAGTGTGCATAGAGGAAACACATATAGGAATCATATTTGATTTGGAGAAAAATACGTAGGGTGCAGTATAGCCCTCCGGGCATGGCTACGCTAAAGCGAAGCGCAACGCACCATCATGTCAGGCTTTGGTGCGTTACGACTTACGTCTAACACACCCTACAAATACCTAGATTTTTTCAATATTCAAACCGGATTCCTATATCTTGTACCAATGAAGTGGAAGGGTAAGATAAACTGCCCACCCTAGCAAATAATAAGGGTTACAGTCGATGATTTTCCCATGGGATCATGTGCTGGAAGATGTGAGGAAAGCTTTCATGAGTTCTTAGTGTCAAAAAAACTCTTAACATTAAAATAGAAGGTCAAGTTATAATTTTGTTGCAGCTGAACGTAACAAAAATTTATGAGTAACCCTCTAGTACAGGCATTTTTCGTAGGTAGAGCAGTGGCCGAAGTCATTAACGAACGGCTGGAACGCAGTATTACCGATACTTTGAGCGAATTGGGTAAATTGGATGCGGAATTAAAGGAGCAAATGCATCAGTTTACAGAAGAAGTGATAGCACGGGCGAATCGCGAATCAGAGGTTAATATTACAACCAACACCACAACTTCATCTGACTCTCAAAGCGGTGATGTACAAACCAATATTGATGAATTACGGGCGGAAATTGCCCTTTTGAGAACGGAATTACAAAATTATCGCAGTCAAATTTAAGCATTCCCATTGCGACTGCAATTTGAGATCTACAAGATTGGAAAACTAAAAATTCCCCAGAGATAATAGTTAAATAATTACCAATCATCAAATTGGGCCTCATGCATGCCCAGTGGACTCAAAACAGAAAACAGATTCGACCAATCTTTCAAGACTTAAGTGGCTGTTGTTATCAAAATACAACCACTTACCGTGTTTTTTCCCTAGTACAGTCCGGCGGAAATCAACTACCCATTAGCAACTGGATAAAACGCTTACCATGTAGGCTTTTTGAAAGAGGCATTTTGAATTCCCCGTAGCAGTGCTAGCGACTCACTCAGTAACCAGCGGTAAGCAAGACATAATATGGAAAAGGGTTATACAGACAAAGCATACCGTTGGAATCGTGAAAACTACTCCAGTAGAAGGCGATTTGTAGACATTTGGTCATTTGTTTTGACTTTAATGTTAAAACTGTGGTTAAACAAAAAATCATGGAGTTATTCGGGGGGGGTGACGGAAGATAAACGCGCTGCTAGACGTAAACAGCAGGCGGTTTGGATCCGTAATACCTTGCTGGATTTAGGTCCGACTTTTATTAAAGTTGGCCAATTATTTTCCACAAGGGCTGATATATTCCCTAGTGAATACGTGGAAGAGTTAGCTAAACTCCAAGATAAAGTTCCAGCATTTAGCTACGAACAAGTAGAAGCAATTGTCGAAAAAGAACTGAACCGCAAAATTCCCCAATTATTTCATAATTTTGAACCAGTTCCCCTTGCCGCTGCTAGTTTGGGACAAGTTCATAAAGCCACCTTACATACTGGAGAAGCTGTTGTTGTCAAGGTGCAGCGTCCCGGGTTAAAAAAATTATTTGAAATCGATCTGCAAATTCTCAAAGGTATTGCCTATTATTTCCAAAGACATCCCGAATGGGGCAGGGGTCGAGATTGGTTGGGGATATACGAGGAGTGTTGTCGCATTCTCTGGGAAGAAATTGATTACTTGAAAGAGGGCCGCAATGCTGATACTTTTCGCCGCAATTTTCGTAATGAAGATTGGGTAAAAGTACCGCGAGTCTACTGGCGTTATGCTTCAACCAAAGTGCTGACTTTAGAATATGTTCCAGGAATCAAAATTAGTCAGTATGCGGCTTTGGAAGCAGCAGGTTTAGATCGGCAAGTTTTAGCAAACCTAGGAGCGAAGGCTTACTTACAACAGTTGCTCAATAATGGCTTTTTCCACGCCGATCCCCATCCTGGGAATATTGCCGTTAGTCCCGAAGGAGCCTTAATCTTTTATGATTTTGGCATGATGGGACAAATTAAATCCAATATCCGGGAAGGGCTGATGGAAACGCTGTTTGGTGTAGCACAGAAAGATGCCGAGCGAGTTGTGAATTCCCTGGTTAACTTAGGAGCCTTAGCACCAACAGAAGATATGGGCCCAGTCAGGCGTTCGGTGCAATATATGCTAGATAACTTCATGGACAAGCCCTTTGAGGCTCAGTCCGTGGCCGCGATTAGTGACGATTTGTATGAAATCGCTTATAATCAGCCTTTTAGGTTCCCCGCAACCTTCACTTTTGTGATGCGTGCTTTCTCCACTTTAGAGGGAGTAGGCAAGGGATTAGACCCCGAATTTAATTTTATGGAAGTTGCCAAACCATACGCAATGCAGCTTATGAGTAATATGAATGATTCGCAGAGGAGTACTTTTCTCAATGAATTGAGTCGCCAGGCTGTGCAAGTGAGCAACACAGCTTTAGGATTACCCCGAAGATTAGAAGATACCCTCGATCGACTGGAACGGGGGGATATGCGTCTGCGGTTTCGCTCCATTGAAACCGAGCGTTTACTGCGCCGCCAGACTAATATCCAATTGAGTATGACTTATTCTGTAATTATCAGTGGTTTTACCCTTTCTGCCACAATTTTATTGCTTAAAGATTATATATGGTTAGCGGTATTTGCTGGTTTAATTGCAGCAACTGTATCATGGTTG